>JAAZZJ010000519.1 GCA_014237695.1 Oscillospiraceae bacterium
CAAACTCTTGCAGAGGGCTTTTTTGACAGTCTGAGGGGAGGACCTTCGTCCTCCCCTGTTTCCCGCATCCGGCGCTTTCCGCCCGGACTACCGGCTCCCTTTGATGTTCAGCTTCCCCTTCTCGATCACCGCGGAGAACAGCCCCCGCAGCCGGGCGCAGTCCCCTTCCTCCATCTGCGCTTTCGGCAGTATCCACGCCTGATTCGCCGAAAGGAACAGGTAAAACGCCTTCCGGGTCTCCTGCACCCGCAGGAGGTCCATGAAATCCATCTTTGCCCGGTCCTTCCCCACGGTGACGTGAACGCCGAAGCCGTTGATCTCCGTCTCCTGAACGTAGCGCTCCCGGCCCGAGCGCCGGACCTGCTCCCGGACCTTCCCCAGCGTGGAGACCGCCACCGCGGCCGCGGCGATCCCCGCGCCCGCCAGCGCCCCGGCCAGTACCGCCGCCGCCTGCACGGGAAGCGCAAGCGCCGTATTCATCGTATACAGCAGCGCCGCCAGCGCGCCCACCAGGCCGAACCCGGCGATGCCCTTCCGCCAGCGCCCCAGCACAAGAGAGAGATAGAAATCCTGTGTCTCCCGGAGACCTATGGTAAAATCCCGTTGATATGACATGTACGATACCCCTCTTAATTACAGAGGAAGCTGACCCAGCCCTCGCTGGCCCGGGCCTCCTCCACGGCCAGTCCCGCCGCCTCCAGCGCGGCGCGGACCTCCTCCTCCCGGCTGTCGATGATGCCGGAGGCCAGGAACCTCCCGCCCTCCTTCATCAGCCCCCGCACCGCGGGCGCCAGAGCGATGATGACGTCCGAGACGATGTTGGCCACGACCACGTCGTAGCCCGTCCCCATCTCCTTCCGCAGCCCGGCGTCGCTCAGCACGTCCCCGGCCCGGACGGCGTACCGTTCCCGGTCCACGCCGTTGAGGGCGGCGTTCTCATAGGCCACGTCCACCGCCTTATCGTCGATGTCGCAGGCAAAGGCCCTC
>JAAZZJ010000520.1 GCA_014237695.1 Oscillospiraceae bacterium
GCGGGGACCTATGCCCTGCTGGGGCTGTGCCTGCTGGTGAAGGGACGCCGGTGGAAGTGGGGCGCGGTGCTTGTCCTCTCGGCGGTCTGCCTGCTTGCGGTAAAGGCCGGACCCCGGATGCAGATCCGGGACGACCGGCTCACCGCCGTGGCGGTGGACGTGGGCCAGGGGGCGGCCATGCTGTTCCACTCCGGGGAGCGGACCGTGCTGGTGGACTGCGGGAGCCTTAACAGTCCCCGGATGGCGGGACAGGCGGTGGCGGCAGCCATGGAGGAGTACGGCTGGGACAGGCTCCACTGCATCGTCCTGACCCATTACCATGAGGACCACGCCGGGGGACTGCCGTGGCTGCTGGCCCGGGTGGAGGCGGAGGAATTTTTGCTGCCCCAGCTGTCCGGCAGCGAGCAGGAGGCATTGCAGAAGGATGTTCTGGCATTGGCGGAGGACTGCGGCGCTCTGGTGCGCTACATCGAGACACCCCGGTCGGCGGCTCTGGGCGAGGGCGTACTGACGGTCTATCCGCCGGTAGCGGAGGGCGGCGTCAACGAGATGGGCCTTACCGTCCTCTGCACAGCGGGAGAGTACGACTTCCTTATCACCGGGGACATGAACGCCTCCACGGAGAAGAAGCTGGCGGCACTGTACGAGCTGCCGGATGTGGAGGTCCTTCTGGCGGGCCACCACGGCAGTAAGGGCTCTACCTCTCAGGAGCTGCTGGAGGCGGTGACGCCGGAGGTGGGGATCATCAGCGTGGGGCAGAACCGCTTCGGCCACCCCACGCAGGAGGCCATGGACCGGATGGCCGGGGCCGGTATGGCCCTTCGCCGGACGGATGAGGAGGGGAATATCCTTATCCAGGTGGGCAAATGATATAGTCGAAGCAGTTGAGAATCGGTAAAAAGGAGGCGAGGGAAAACCGGGTGT
>JAAZZJ010000051.1 GCA_014237695.1 Oscillospiraceae bacterium
GTCCCCTTCGACAACCGCCCCGGCTCCGAGGAGCCGCTGATGGAGCATCTGCGCCGGAGCGTGCGGTACACCATGACCCATCTGGGTCCCCACGGCCTGCCCCTCATCGGCCGGGCGGACTGGAACGACTGCCTGAACCTGAACTGCTTCTCCGAAGAGCCCGGGGAGAGCTTCCAGACCACGGGGCCCAGCGAGGGGCCGGCAGCGGAGAGCGTGTTCATCGGGGGCATGTTCGTGCTGTACGGACGGCAGTACGCCCGGCTGTGCCGGGAGCGGGGTCTCGCCGGGGAGGCGGCGCAGGTGGAGGAGGCCGCCGGACGGATGGAGGAGGCCCTCAAGGGCCCCGGCTGGGACGGGGAGTGGTTCGTCCGGGCCTATGACGCCGCATCCAACCCCGTGGGCAGCCGGTCCTGCGCCGAGGGGCAGATCTACATCGAGCCCCAGGGCATGTGCGTCATGGCCGGGGTGGGGCTCGACGACGGCAAGGCTGTCTGCGCCCTGGACTCCGTCCGGGAGCGGCTGCTGGGGGACTACGGCGTGGAGCTGCTGGCCCCCTGCTACACCGTCTACCACAAGGAGCTGGGGGAGATCACCAGCTATCCCCCGGGCTACAAGGAAAACGGGTCGGTCTTCTGCCACAACAACCCCTGGATCAGCATCGCGGAGACCGTGGCGGGCCGGGGGGACAACGCCTTTGACATCTACCGCCGGACCTGCCCCGTCTACCAGGAGGAGCATAGCGAGGTCCGCCGGGTGGAGCCCTATGTCTACGCCCAGACCGTAGCGGCCCGGGCCTCCTTCCAGGAGGGGGCGGCCCGGAACAGCTGGCTCACCGGCACGGCGGCGTGGACCTTTGTGAACATCAGCCAGTACATCCTGGGGGTGAAGCCCACGCCGGAGGGGCTGACGGTGGACCCCTGCCTGCCCGCCGGGTTCGGCCCCTACACAGTGAAGCGCCGGTACCGGGGCGCGGACTACACCATCCGCGTCCGGCAGACGGGCAGCTATTCCCTGACCGTGGACGGCAAGCCTGTGGAGGGCAAACGGGTCCCGGACACCGGAAAGAAAGACTATCAAGTGGAGGTAACCATATGAGCAAGTTTCCTGAGAATTTTATCTGGGGGGTGGCCTGCGCCTCCTACCAGTGCGAGGGCGCGTGGAACGAGGACGGAAAGGGTCCTAATATCTGGGACGACTTCTGCCACGAGCAGGGCCGCCAGCACGTGAAGAACCGGGACACCGGCGACACGGCCTGCGACGTCTACCACCGCTATAAGGAGGACGTGGCGCTGATGAAGCGGCACAACATCAAGGCCTACCGCTTTTCCGTCAGCTGGGCCCGGGTCATCCCCGACGGGGACGGTGAGGTCAACGAGAAGGGCCTGCAATTCTATGAGGCCCTGGTGGATGAGCTGCTGGCCAGCGGCATCGAGCCCATGATTACCCTCTACCACTGGGACCTGCCCAGCGCCCTCCAGGACAAGGGCGGCTGGCTGAACCGGGACATCGTGGCCGCCTTTGGCCGCTATGCCGGCATCGTGGCCCGGCGGCTCAAGGGGAAGGTCAGAAAGTACATGACCCTCAACGAGCCCCAGTGCGCCGCCTTCCTGGGCTACGGCAACGGCGAACACGCGCCGGGCTGGAAGCTGAGCGAGGAGAAGGTGGCCCAGGTGTTCCATATCATGTGTCTGGCCCACAGCGAGGCCTACCGGGCCATCAAGGCCGTGGACCCCGAGGCCATGGTGGGCGCGGCTCCCTGCGGACGGCAGTGCTATCCCGAGACGGACACCCCCGAGAACCGGGAGGCCACCTACCGGGAGACCTTCAACCTCTCCTCCGTCCAGGGCTGGGCCTTTACCTCCAACATTTTCCTGGACTCCCTGCTGCTGAAAAAGTACGACGAGAGCGCCCCGGAGGCGGTGCGGAGGTTCGCCCGGACCATCGATCCCGCCGACTGGGAGAAGATGGAGACCCTGGACTTTATCGGCATCAACGTCTACAACGGCGACATGGTGGACGCCGGGGGCGGGTATGTCCCCCGCTATCCCGGCTTCCCCCTCACCGCAACCAAGTGGAAGGTGTCCCCGGAGGTGATGCACTACTGTGTGGTGAACAACTACCGCCGGTACGGCAAGCCCATCGTCATCACCGAGAACGGCCAGTCCTGCAACGACCGGGTCTTCCTGGACGGCAAGGTCCACGATCCGGAGCGCATCGACTTCCTCCACCGCTACCTGCTGGAGCTGAAAAAGGGCATCGACGAGGGCGTGCCGGTGCTGGGGTATCTCCAGTGGAGCTTCCTGGACAATTTCGAGTGGGCCCAGGGCTATGACGAGCGCTTCGGCATCGTCTACGTGGACTACCGCACCGGCGAGCGGATCCCCAAGGACTCCGCCGCATGGTACGCCAAGGTCATTGAGACCAACGGCGGGTGCCTGTAACAAAAAGGACCGGAGCGTGCCCTTTGCACGCTCCGGTCTTTGTGTGTTTTCGCTTGCAGGTTATGCTTTCCTCGCCTCCTTTTTACCGATTCTCAACTGCTTCAACGATAGTTTCACACAAAAGAGGGGATATTTGCAGGGAAAATGAAAATTTTTGCAAAAACCCATCCATACAGCCGTAGCCGCGCAAAAAAAGGCGGCTGCCGGAAAGCAGCCGCCTCAAAAATAGCAAATCAGCCGTTGATGTCGATGACAACGCCGGAGCCAACGGTACGGCCGCCCTCGCGGATAGCGAAGCGGAGGCCCTTCTCGATGGCGATGGGGGTAATCAGCTCAACGTTCATGTCCACGTTGTCGCCGGGCATGCACATCTCAACGCCGTCGGGCAGGTTGATGACGCCGGTAACGTCGGTGGTACGGAAGTAGAACTGAGGACGGTAGTTGTTGAAGAAGGGGGTATGACGGCCGCCTTCGTCCTTGCTCAGGACGTACACCTGGCCCACGAACTTGGTGTGGGGCTGGATGGAACCGGGCTTAGCCAGAACCTGGCCGCGCTCGATGTCGGTCTTGGCAACGCCGCGCAGCAGGCAGCCTGCGTTATCACCGGCCTCAACGTAATCCAGGGTCTTGTGGAACATCTCCATGGAGGTGACGACGGTGGTGCGCTTCTCGTCGGTCAGACCAACGATCTCGACGGTCTCGCCGGCCTTCAGCTGGCCGCGCTCCACACGGCCGGTAGCCACGGTGCCGCGGCCGGAGATGGTGAACACGTCCTCAACAGGCATGAGGAAGGGCAGAGAGTCGTCGCGGGGAGGAGTGGGGATATAGCTGTCAACGGCGTCCATCAGCTCCTTGATGCAGGCATACTCGGGAGCATTGGGGTCGTTGGACTCGCTGACCAGGGCGTTCAGAGCGGAACCCTTGATGATGGGGATGTCGTCGCCGGGGCACTCGTACTTATCGAGGCGCTCACGGACCTCCATCTCCACCAGCTCCAGCAGCTCCTCGTCATCGACCTGATCGCACTTGTTCAGGAAGACGATGATGGCGGGCACGCCCACCTGACGGGCCAGCAGGATATGCTCCTTGGTCTGAGCCATGGGGCCGTCGGTGGCGGCGATGACCAGGATCGCGCCGTCCATCTGCGCAGCGCCGGTAATCATGTTCTTGATATAGTCGGCGTGGCCCGGGCAGTCAACGTGAGCGTAGTGACGGGCATCGGTCTCATACTCCACGTGGGCGGTGTTGATGGTAATGCCGCGCTCGCGCTCCTCGGGAGCCTTGTCGATGCTGGAGTAGTCGGTGTAGTCAGCCTTGCCCTGGAAAGCCAGGAACTTGGTGATGGCGGCGGTCAGAGTGGTCTTGCCGTGGTCAACGTGGCCGATGGTGCCGATGTTGACATGGGGCTTGCTTCTTTCAAACTTTTGCTTGGCCATTGGAAAAATCCTCCTTAATGGTTGAATGTTAAAATTTGGGATCAGCACAAAACGTCATTATGCTGATATTTTACAACAAGTCCGCAGAAAAAGCAATCCTTAAAACGGACTTTATTTGGATAATTTTGGCGCTTTGGCCTTATTTCATGGCCCGTCCGCCCATCCGCTGATCGATGATCTTCTCGCGGATGCTCTTGGGGATCTCCAGATAGCTGTGAGGCTCCATGGTATACTGGCCCCGGCCCTGGGTGCGGCTGCGCAGGTCGGTGGCGTAGCCGAACATCTCGCCCAGAGGCACCAGCGCGTCCACCTGGACGGCGCCGGAGCGGTTCTCCTGGCCCTGAATCTGTCCGCGGCGGCTGTTCAGGTCGCCGATGACGTTGCCCAGATACTCGTCAGGCACAATGACGCTGACCTTCATAATGGGCTCCATCAGGGTGGCGTCCGCCTTCTGGCAGGCCTCCTTGAAGGCCATGGAACCGGCGATCTTGAAGGCCATTTCCGAGGAGTCCACCTCGTGATAGCTTCCGTCGTACAGGGTGACCTTCACGTCCACCACCGGATAACCGGCCAGCACGCCGGAGAGCATGGCTCCCTGGATGCCGGCGTCCACGGCGGGGATATACTCCTTGGGCACCGCGCCGCCCACCACTTCGTTGACGAACTCGTAGCCCTTGCCGGACTCGTTGGGCTCCACGCGAATCTTGACGTGGCCGTACTGGCCCTTGCCGCCGGACTGGCGGGCGTACTTGGTATCCTGCTGGACGCTCTTCTTGATGGTCTCCTTGTAGGCCACCTGGGGCGCGCCCACGTTGGCCTCCACCTTGTACTCCCGGAGCAGGCGGTCCACGATGATCTCCAGATGGAGTTCGCCCATACCGGCGATGATGGTCTGCCCCGTCTCCTCATCGGTGTAGGTGCGGAAGGTGGGGTCCTCCTCGGCCAGCTTCATCAGGGCAATGCCCATCTTCTCCTGACCGGCCTTGGTCTTGGGCTCGATGGCCACCCGGATGACGGGCTCGGGGAACTCCATGGACTCCAGGATCACGGGGTGCTTTTCATCGCACAGGGTATCGCCGGTGGTGGAGTTCTTCAGGCCGATGACGCCGGCGATGTCGCCGGAGTAGATGGTCTCGATGTCCTCCCGGTGATTGGCGTGCATCTGCAGGATGCGGCCGATGCGCTCCTTCTGCCCCTTGGTGGAGTTCAGCACCGAGGAACCGGTGTTCAGCGTGCCGGAGTACACCCGGACGAAGCTCAGACGGCCCACGTAGGGGTCGGTCATGATCTTGAACGCCAGGGCGGAGAAGGGGGCGCTGTCGTCGGAGGGACGCTCCTCCTCCTCGTCGGTCTTGGGGTTGACGCCCTTGATGGGGGGGATGTCCAAGGGCGAGGGCATATAGTCCACGATGGCGTCCAGCAGGCGCTGGATGCCCTTGTTGCGGTAGCTGGTGCCGCAGGTGATGGGGATCATCTCCACCGCGCAGGTCGCCTGGCGGATGGCCTTGCGGATGCGGTCCTTGGGGATGTCCTGGCCCTCCAGGTACATCTCCATGATCTCGTCGTCAAACATGCTGACGGCGTCCAGCAGCTTCTCGTGGTACTCGGCGGCCAGCTCGGCCATACCGGCGGGGATCTCCTCCTCGCTGATGTCCTTGCCCAGGTCGTCGTGATAGATATAGGCCTTCATCTCCACCAGGTCGATGATGCCCTGGAAATCGGCTTCCTTGCCGATGGGCAGCTGGATGGGGACGGCGTTGCACTTCAGGCGCTCGTCGATCATCCGCAGCACGTTGTAGAAGTCCGCGCCCATGATGTCCATCTTGTTGACGTAGATCATGCGGGGGACCTTGTAGTGGTCCGCCTGTCTCCAGACGGTTTCGGACTGGGGCTCAACACCGCCCTTGGCGCACATGACGGTCACGCTGCCGTCCAGCACGCGCAGGGAGCGCTCCACCTCAACGGTGAAGTCCACATGGCCCGGTGTGTCGATGATGTTGATGCGGGTCTGGGGAAACTGGTTCCGCATGCCCGCCCAGTAGCAGGTGGTTGCGGCAGAGGTGATGGTGATGCCGCGCTCCTGCTCCTGCGCCATCCAGTCCATGGTGGCCGTGCCCTCATGGGTCTCACCGATCTTATAGTTCACACCGGTATAATACAGGATACGCTCCGTGGTGGTCGTCTTGCCTGCATCAATGTGAGCCATAATGCCGATATTTCTTGTGTTTTCCAGTGATACCTTTCTCGGCATACTGCTCCTCCTAACTTACCAACGGAAATGTGCGAAGGCCTTGTTGGACTCGGCCATCTTGTGGGTGTCTTCCCGCTTCTTCACAGCGGAACCGGTATTGTTGGCGGCGTCCATGATCTCGTTGGCCAGACGCTCGGCCATGGTGCGCTCGCTGCGGGAGCGGGCGTAATTGGTCAGCCAGCGCAGACCCAGGGTCTGACGGCGGGCGGGACGTACGTCCATAGGCACCTGGTAGGTGGCGCCGCCCACGCGGCGGGCCTTGACCTCCAGCGACGGCATGATGTTGTCCATGGCGGTGGTGAACACCTCCAGGGGCTCTTTGTCGGTCTTCTCCTTGACGATGTCAAAGGCGCCGTACACGATTTTCTGCGCCACACCCTTTTTGCCGTCCAGCATGATGGAGTTGACCAGCTTGGTCACCAGGATGCTGTTGTACATGGGATCGGGCAGAATCTCTCTTTTGGGAACATTACCTCTTCTGGGCACGATGCTTCCCTCCTTCATTAAAAATTATGAGATCGTAGGTACTCACCAAGGCCGCGCTTCGCGCAGACTTGGGGGACCGGTCGTACGCTGCCGACAGGCAGCGGGGACAGTCGTTCGGCGCAGCCGAATGACGTCCCGGCGGACAATGATGGTCCCCGGTCCCACCCCTTCAGATGGGACTCCTTCCAGCGAAACATGCGGTACCTTGTGTTTCGTCTGCCAAAGAGGTCCAACGTCACAGTATTCTATCGCAAGAAAACTATGTTCAACCTGTTCGGCAAATCGATCTGGACTCGCTCCTTGTCTGTTCAGGCGCAGCTTACTTGGACTTCGGGCGCTTGGCGCCGTACTTGGAGCGGGCCTGCATACGGCCCTGAACGCCCTGGGTATCCAGGGTACCACGGATGATGTGGTAGCGGACGCCGGGGAGGTCCTTGACACGGCCGCCGCGGATCATGACCACGGAGTGTTCCTGGAGGGAGTGGCCCACGCCAGGGATATAGGCGGTGACCTCGTAGCCGTTGGTCAGGCGCACACGGGCGATCTTCCGCAGGGCGGAGTTGGGCTTCTTGGGGGTGGCGGTACGCACCGCGGTGCAGACGCCCCGCTTCTGGGGGGAGGGCAGGTCGGTCTCCTTGTTCTTCAGGGTGTTGAGGCCGTACTGCATGGCGGGGGCGGTGGACTTGTAGGTCGCCTGCTCCCGGCCCTTGCGGACCAGCTGGTTGAAAGTAGGCATAGTTTTCTCCTTTCTTGAAAAGTGGGAGCGTACGCTCCGGTTTATTTTTTGCAGGATATCCAAAAAATATCCTGAAAAAACCAAATTGGAAAAAATCACCTCAGCAGAGCCGCCGCAGCGGTGCCCACCTGGATTCCGGCGGCCTGTCCCAGTTCCCGCATGTCCCAGCGGTCAACCACGGGCACGCCTTTCTCCCGGCAGAGGGCGCGGATGGGGTCTGTGAGGGCGGGGTCTGCGTCCCGGGCCAGATAGACGGCCCGGGCCAGATTCTCCCGGACGGCGCGGCGGGACTGTTTCACCCCGGAAACCTTTTTTCCGGACCGCAGTTCCTTCATAGGGCGGATTCCTCCCCTTGGCGCGCCAAAATTCGCGGATTCTTTCCACGCAGTTTTTGATTATACCACACTCATCATGCGCCGTCAAGTATATTTTTTCCAGAAGCAGCCTCTGTGTCAAAAAAACGGCATGGCCACTTTTTTGACATAAAGAGGGTCCGGCGGGACACGCCCGCCGGACCCTCTTCCGCTTTACTGAATGCCGGTCACGGTGTAGCCCGCGCCGGTGACGGCCTTGGTGATGGCCTCGTCGCTCACATCGCCGGTGACGGCGGCGGTCCCCGCCGCCAGGTCCACCGTAGCAGTCACGCCGGGCAGGTCGTTGAGGGCCTTCTCCACCCTCCCGGAGCAGTGGGCGCACATCATGCCCTCGATCTTTACGGTCTTCGTCATAACAGTTGTTCCTCCTTCATGTTCTTCGGGTTCATCTATTGGCGCGCGTACAACGGGACAGCCTGCCGTGCAGGCGGTCCCGGCTTCGCCGGACGTTGGGGCGGCGCGGTACCTGCTCTTAAAGAACCGCAGCCGCAGGGCGTTGCTGACCACCGTCACGCTGCTCAGGCTCATGGCCGCGGCGGCGAACATGGGGTTCAGCTGCCACTCCAGCAGAGGGAAGAAGATTCCCGCCGCCAGAGGGATGCCCAGAATGTTGTAGAAAAATGCCCAGAACAGGTTCTCCCGGATGTTCCGGATGGTGGCCCGGCTCAGCTCCACGGCGGCGGCGGCGTCCATCAGGTCGCTCTTCATCAGCACGATGTCCGCGCTCTCGATGGCCACGTCGGTGCCCGCCCCGATGGCCAGCCCCACGTCCGCCCGGGCCAGGGCGGGGGCGTCGTTGATGCCGTCGCCCACCATGGCCACCTTTTTCCCCTGGCTCTGGAGTTCCGCGATCTTCCGCTCCTTGTCCTGGGGAAGCACCTCGGCCATGACCTGAGTGACCCCCAGCTCCTTCCCGATGGCCTCCGCCGTGCGCCGGTTGTCGCCGGTGAGCATGACCACGTCGATGCCCAGGCTCCGGAAGGCCGCCACCGCGTCCCTGCTGGTGGCCTTGGGGATGTCCGCCACGGCGATGATCCCCAGCAGTCCGTCCTCCCTGGCGAAGTACAGGGGCGTCTTGCCCTCGCTGGCCAGGGCCTCCGCCCTGGGGAGCCATTCCGAGAGGTCCACCCCGGCCTCCTCCATCATGGCCCGGTTCCCCGCCAGACAGCTCCGCCCGGCCAGAGACGCCCTCACCCCCCGGCCGTGGACGGCCTCGAAGCCCTCCGCCGCCTGACGGGGCAGCTCCCGGGCCGCCGCCTCCTCCACGATGGCCGCCCCCAGAGGATGCTCCGAGGGGGCCTCCAGACAGGCCGCCAGACCCAGCAGGGCGTTCTCCGTCAGCCCCTGGACGGGCAGGATGTCCGTCACCCGGGGCTTCCCCTGGGTGAGGGTGCCGGTCTTATCCAAAACCACGGTGTGTATGCCGTGAAGGGTCTCCAGGGCCTCGGCGGACTTCACCAGAATGCCGTTTTCCGCGCCCTTGCCGGTGCCCACCATGATGGCGACCGGCGTCGCCAGGCCCAGGGCGCAGGGGCAGGAGATCACCAGCACCGCCACCCCGGCCGTCAGGGCGCGGGTCACGCTCCCCGCGGCGATCAGCCACACCACGGCGGCCGCGGCGGCGATGACCATCACCACCGGCACGAACACCCCCGCCACCCGGTCCGCCAGCTTGGCGATGGGGGCCTTGGACCCCGACGCCTCCTCCACCAGACGGATCATCTGGGCCAGGGTGGTGTCCTCCCCCACCCGCAGGGCCTGGAAGGTGAAGGACCCGGAGCGGTTGATGGACGCGGCGGCCACCTTGTCGCCCACGCCCTTGTCCACGGGGAGGCTCTCCCCGGTCAGCGCGCTCTCGTCCACGGCGGAGGCGCCCTCGACGATGATCCCGTCCACGGGCACGGACTGTCCCGGCCGGACCACGATCCGGTCCCCCACCCGGACCTCCTCCACGGGGATCTCCGTCTCCACCCCGTCCCGGAGGACGCTGGCGGTCTTGGGGGCCAGGTCCATGAGCCGGGTGATGGCCTCGCCGGTCTTGCCCTTGGAGCGGGTCTCCAGGAATTTGCCCAGGGTAATGAGGGTGAGGATCATCCCCGCGGACTCAAAGTACAGGTCCATGTGGTACCTGCCCACCAGGTCCATGTCCCCGTGGCCCAGGCCCCAGCCGATCTGGTAGATGGCGAACACCCCGTAAACCACGGCGGCGGTGGACCCCACCGCGATCAGGGAGTCCATATTGGGCGCGCCGTGAAGGAGGGTCTTGAAGCCCACCTTATAATATTTGTCGTTGAGATACATGATGGGCAGGGTCAGCAGCAGCTGGGTGAAGGCAAAGGCCAGGGCGTTTTCCATCCCCACCAGGAATCCCGGCAGGGGCGCGCCCATCATGTGTCCCATGGAGATATAGAACAGGGGCAGCAGGAAGGCGAAGGACCAGATCATCCGGTGCTTCATCTGCTTCAGCTCCCCGGCGGCGGCGTCCTCCGGACGGGGCGGGGCCTCCCGCCTCCCCTTCTTCTGCGGCAGGGAGGCCCCGTAGCCGGAGCCCTTTACGGCATCGACGATGCCCTCCGCCGTGACGGTATTTTCGTCATAGGTCACCTGCATACTGCCCGACAGCAGATTCACGCTGACGGCGGAGACGCCCTCCACTTTGCTCACCGCCTTCTCCACGTGGGCGGAGCAGGCGGAGCAGGTCATGCCCGTAACCTGAAAGGTCTGTTTCATTCCCGTTTCCTCCCTTCTATTTCATCAGCTTGCTCAGCGCGGCCAGCAGCTCGTCAACCACCTGCTCATCCCCCCGGCGGATGCCGTCCGCCACGCAGGTGCGGAGGTGTTCCCCCAGCAGCTCCCTGCTGAAGCTGTTGAGGGCGGCGCTGACGGCGGAGACCTGGACCAGGATGTCCGTACAGTAGACGTCCTTCTCCAGCATTTCCCGCAGGCCCCTGACCTGTCCTTCGATGCGGCTGAGGCGGTTGCAGAGTTTTTTCAATTCCGCCTCGCTGCGGGGGCGCTTTTTGCCGCAGTGGCAGCAGTCGCTCATAGGTATACCTCCCCGGGGTATTTTGTCAGCGCCATTATATACCCCCCAGAGGTATTTGTCAAGCGTTTTTTCTGCGGCGCTGATGCGGCCCTGCGGGCCGCCTGGCAGCTGTTTCTTATTGATGGCCCGGGGCCTGCGCGGCCCCGGACGCCCTGCGGTCCCTTTTGCTCCGCGGCAAAAGGGACCAAAAACGCGCCCGAACCAATGGTTCGGGACTCCTTACACTACGGGGGTGATTTATTTTGCGCCCGAGGCACAGTCTGTCCGGTCTAAACCTTACTGCCGTCCGCTTCGCGCACCTTCAGTTTCTGTTTCAGCGTGGTAAC
>JAAZZJ010000521.1 GCA_014237695.1 Oscillospiraceae bacterium
TCCGACAAGCCCGGCGGCCTCAATGCCGTACTGAGCAATATCGCGGCGGCGGACATTGATATTGAGTATATGTACTCCGGCATGGGGCAGAAGAACGGTCTGGCTTATATGATCTTCCGGGTGTCCGAGCCGGAGAAGCTGGATTCTGTCCTGACCGGACTGGTCTGATAATTATCCCGGCCGCCGGAGCGCTGCGGGGGCGGCCAACAAGGAAAGAAGGAAGAATTTACCATGCAGGAAATGAGCAGAAAGAACAAGCTTTTCACCGATTCCGTCATCCGCCGGATGACCCGGATCGCCATTGACGCGGGGGCCATTAACCTGGCTCAGGGGTTCCCGGACTTCGATCCCCCCAAGGCCATGATGGACCGTCTGGCGGAGGTGAGCCACCTTGGTCCCCACCAGTACCCCATCACCATGGGCGCGCCCAACTTCCGTCAGGCCCTGGCCCGGAAGTGCGGCCGCTTCATGGGCCGCACCCTGGACCCGGATACGGAGATCGTGGTGACCATCGGCTCCACCGAGGCCATGGTGGACACCATCTTCGCCCTGACCAACCCGGGGGATAAGATCATCCTGTTCTCCCCCTACTTCGAGAACTACCACGCCCAAGCCATCCTGGCGGACTGCGAGCCCATCTACGTGCCCCTGGTGCCCCCGGCCTTCGGGTTCGATGCCAACGTCCTGGAGGATGCCTTCAAGCAGGGGGCCAAGGCCATTCTGATCTGCAACCCCTCCAACCCCAGCGGCAAGGTGTTCACCTACGACGAGCTGAAGCTCATCGCGGACTTGTGTATCAAGTACGACGTGTACGCCATCATGGACGAAGTGTACGAGCATATCATCTACGACGGCCACAAGCACACCTATATGAACTCCCTCCCCGGCATGTGGGAGCGCACCG
>JAAZZJ010000522.1:0-221 GCA_014237695.1 Oscillospiraceae bacterium
AGGCTACCATGAGTATTACGCACAGGACGAAAGCTGGAAAAACCATGTGCTTCACCATGAGGGGCCGGAGGCATGGGAGGCGGACAAGGCCGAACGGGACATGATTTTGGGCGAGTTCATTCCCTATCTGAAACTGCACTGTAACCTTTCAGCTATGGAACGGGAGGCCCAGCGGCCCTTACAGTCCGGGGAAACGCTGCCCCCGGAGCAGGTCGCCTATT
>JAAZZJ010000522.1:231-893 GCA_014237695.1 Oscillospiraceae bacterium
GCCAGTGCCGCCCGCTTCTCAATCAGGGCCAGTATCAGCTGCCGGAGCCGCCCCGCCTGGCCGACTTCGACGTGGACTTGCAGGAATACAAGCAGCAGGTGGAGGCCGAGATCGCACAGGAAGCCGCCGCAGCCGGTATGACCGTGGAGGAATACGCCGCCAACGGCTACGAGCCAGCCGCCCCGCCGGAAGCGGCGCAGACCACCGACACGCCCCAGCCGGAAAGTTCCGTTCCTGAAAAAGTGGACACGCCGGAGCAGCCCGGCCCGGTTCTGACGGAGTTGGAGAAAAAGGCCGTCGAGATCGCCAAGGGATATGAAAAGCTGCCCTTGCAGGAGAGGATAGATGTGATCGCCCGGACATTCGGCTGTACCACGGGCAAGATCGAAACCTCCCCCTGCTGGGGCAAGTGGCGGGGGACAAGCGATATTTCCATCCGCTTTGACAACGGCGCTTCCCTGGCTATCGGCAATTACCGTACCCCGAAAGCCAAGACGGTCAAGGTGCAAAGCGAGTGTGTCAACGCCGTTCTGGTGCGGTATAACCCGGAGATCGTTCAGGCTACGAAAGAGGCCGCTGCCGCCGCCCTGCTGCTCCGCCACCAGCGCCGCCGCCTCCGCCCGCGGGAACGCCGCCATCGCCGCCGCGCTGCCGCCCGTCGC
>JAAZZJ010000523.1 GCA_014237695.1 Oscillospiraceae bacterium
TCTTGCGAAAATAAGGTAGTATGCTAAAATAGGGGCATGAAATATGAAAAGATAGCAGAGTATTCAAACACAAAATTCCGGAGAATCACTGGGGTGAAGCGAGCAACATTTGACAAGATGGTAGAGATTTTGCGGAAAGGCTATGCAGAAAAGCATCGGCATCGTGGGAGGAAGCCAAAGCTGAGCATAGAGGATTTGCTGCTGGCTACCCTGGAGTATCTGCGGGAATATCGTACTTATGCCCATATAGCGGCCAGTTACGGAATAGCAGAAAGCAATATCTATCGAGGGATCAAATGGGTGGAAGATACGCTGATCCGGGACGGAACCTTTTCACTGCCTGGCCGGAAAGCGCCGCTAAAAAGTGACATGGAATATGAGGTGGTTCTGATAGACGCAACAGAATCGCCGATTGAGCGTCCTAAAAAAAGCAAAAGCGGTACTATTCCGGGAAGAAAAAGCGGCATACACTAAAGACGCAGCTGCTCGTCAGCCTTCGGACCGGGGAGATCATTGCGCTGGCATTCTCCAACGGAAAGAAGCACGATTTCCAGCTATTCAAGGATTCCTGTGTCCATGTCAAGGCAGAAACGGTGTTGGAGGCGGATACCGGATACCTGGGGCTTGTTCAGATACATGCCAATTCCCTCCTGCCGAAAAAGCGTTCCAAGAATCATCCCTTGACCAGGCAGGAGCGTAGAAATAACCGTGAGATTTCAAGAAAACGTATCTTTGTTGAACACGCCATCCGTTTTCTTAAAAGATTCCGTATCCTCTCGGAGCGTTACCGTAACCGCAGAAAGCGCTTTGCTCTCCGCTTTTCCTTGATTGCCGGTATCTGCAACTTTGACCGCCTTGCTTAATTTCGCAAGAGGTCTA
>JAAZZJ010000524.1 GCA_014237695.1 Oscillospiraceae bacterium
AGCCCACTGTCCAACGCCTCCTGATTGATTTTGGAGAACTGGCCTGCCAAGTCAAATGCTTCATCGTTTCGTTTCCAGTGTAGAGTAATTCCTCAAACTGGCAGCCTCCATAGGCTTCCACATCTGCCAGAGAGTCCGGATCAGCCAACGCCGCCATGTAGACCTCCTCGCCCTGGGCGATGAGCCATGCCCGGAAGTCGATGAAGCCGTCGTCTGAGCAGCCGTTTTCACACATCAGCGAGGCGGCGGTCCACAGTCCGTATTGATCCGATAGATTCCGGTATCCGTTCAGAATGTCATGGAAGTCCTGTGTCTGCTGGGGGCCGCGGGCAATGAGCTGCCTGGCCAGCCACTGGCTGGATGCGTCCATATTCTGACCGCATTCTTTCTTTGCTCCGGCGATCAGCTCCCAGAAATCGGACTTGCTCATTTCCATCCCCGGCTGCGCCGGATACCACTGTTTCTTCAGGCCTCCCGCAAGGCTGTCGCATTCCGCTGCCCACTGTTCCAGCTCCTCATCGTTGGCCCGCATCTCCTGGGCGTAGAGTTCCAAGCCGCTGAGGATATTCTGTCTGGTCTGTTCACTCAGCTCAGGCGCGCCGCCGGAGTCTCTGGCGGCGGATACCGCCTGATCGAATGTACTGCCGATTTGCTCCACCATCTCCCGGTATCCCTTGGGTGTGTCATCCTCAGCCAATCCCCAGAACTCAGCCATATCTGTGAGCAGTCTGCGGAATGTGGGCAGCTGTTCTTCCTGACCCTGTGCGGCAAGCCGGGCGGCATGATCTGTCAGGCCGGCGATGCACAGGCGCATCGTGTTTTTATATGCCTGATACTGCGGCTCCATCTGAGCGAGAAGTTC
>JAAZZJ010000525.1 GCA_014237695.1 Oscillospiraceae bacterium
GGCGGGCATCCGCAACATGGGGGCCTATATGCGCCGGATGGCCCTCTGCGGCTATGTGCTCCAGATTGACCTTGCCCCCGTCCGGGAGCTGGTGTCCCTCCAGCGGCGGTGCGCCAACAATCTCAATCAGGCGGCGCTCCATGTGAACACCTACGGCGGCCTCTACCCCAACGAGTTCCAGGCGCTCCAAAAGGACTACGCCGATTTGTGGGGGCCTCTCTCTGAGCTGCTGGAGAAGCTGGCCCAGGTGGTGGCCCTGTGACCCGTGGGAGCGGCTAGGGCCGCTCCCCGGCTGTCCCCGCCTCTGGACACCGTGTCCAGAGCTGGGGAGAACCGATTTTGAAAGGGGGTGCTGTCCCTGGCGACGACCCGTCTCATATCCCACCATATCAGCGGGGGCAAGTCGATCCTGGCCTCTCTGTCGGGCCGCTTCGACTACGGCCAGAACCCGGAAAAGACCCTGGACGGGTCCCTGATCCGCTCCTACGAGTGCGACCCTCTCACCGCCGACAGCGAGTTTCTTTTGAGCAAGGCCGGGTACAAAACCATCACGGGCCGGGAGCAGAAACGGGACGCCGATGTGCTGTGCTATCAGATCCGCCAATCGTTCCCCCCTGGGGAGCTGGACCCGGAGGAGGCGCTGAACATCGGCTATGAGCTGGCGATGCGCTGGACCAAGGGCAAGCACGCTTTCTTCGTGGTGTCCCACGCGGACCGGCCCCACCCCCACGTCCATATTTACTACAATTCCACCACCCTGGACTGCACCCGGAAATACCGGGATTTTTTAGGCTCCGCCCGCGCTCTGCGGCGGCTGTCCGACCGGATAT
>JAAZZJ010000526.1 GCA_014237695.1 Oscillospiraceae bacterium
TATAGTCGAAGCAGTTGAAAATCGGTAAAGTTCGGCGGTGAAAACAGGGCATGGACTTCGTTGCCGTCCTTGGCGGGCGTCAGCCCGCCTGCGTCCTCCGCCGCGCCACACCCGGTTTTCCCTCGCCTCTTTTTTACCGATTTTCAACTGCTTCGACTATATATGCCCTGCCGGCCAGTCACCGCCCCCGGCCTATGCCAGAAAAAAGACTGCTTCGTCACCGAAACAGTCTTTCATCCGCTGTGTATTGTGGTTACTCGCCAAATTCGCCGGAACGGACCAGCTCGGCCAGAGCCTCCACGGCCTCCTTCTCGTCGGAGCCGTCGGCAATCAGGGTAATGGTGGTGCCCTTCACGATGCCCAGGGAGAGTACGCCCAGCAGGCTCTTGGCGTTCACCCGGCGCTCGTCCTTCTCGACCCAAATGCCGCTCTTGAACTCATTGGCCTTGCGGATGAAGTAGGTGGCAGGTCTCGCGTGCAGACCAACCTCGTTGTTAATGGTGACTTCCTGAGTATACATAGACCCTTATCTCCTCTTCAATCTCAATCTGCATATACTGCATCACAGCCGTAGGATATAGCTATATGTTAGCAAATTTATTTTCCTCCGTCAACGGCACATTCCACAAATTTGTCTGTCCGCAGAGGACTTTTGCACACTGTTTTGTGGGAATATTTACGAAAGCGCTGTTCTCCGGCGTCTGCATCGCCGTCTTTTTCCGCTCCTGCGGAAAGTATTCCCAGCGGCGGAGAGGACTATGCCCCCCATTTCCTATTTTATGCGGCGGGGGCGGAGGCGTTCCACCCTCTGTTCAGGCCCTCATCC
>JAAZZJ010000527.1 GCA_014237695.1 Oscillospiraceae bacterium
GGGGGGGCATGGCAAGGACGAGCCGGACATTTTTGAGGCAGCCCTCCGCTTCTTGGGAACCAGGAGGGAGGAAACCCTCGTGTTTGACGATGCTCTCTATGCCGTCCGGACGGCGAAAGAGGCCGGATTCCCGGTAGCGGCAGTATATGACAGCCATGAGAGGTCACAAGAGGAAGTATGCGCACGGTCCGATCTATACTTGGAGGATTTGACGCAGCTGGTTGAGCTTCAGAAGTTTCTCTCAGCTTAGCGGCTGGGAGCTTCAGGCGGCGGACCGGGGGCACCACTCTCCGTCGCTCAATAAAAATAATGCAAAGGAGACACAGCAATGAAGACAGCATTATCAATCGCTGGGACCGACCCCAGCGGAGGCGCCGGGATTCAGGCCGATCTGAAAACGATGACCATGAACGGTGTTTTCGCTATGAGCGCCATTACCGCGCTGGTGGCCCAAAACACCACCGGTGTGCGGGAAATTGTAGAGATGACGCCTGAATTTCTCGGGCAGCAGATTGACGCGGTATTTGAGGACATACCGCCCGACGCGGTGAAGACTGGTATGGTGGCATCCTGCGGATTGATTGAGACCATCGCGGAGCGGCTGCGCTTCTACCGGGCGAAGAACATCGTGGTAGACCCGGTAATGGTCGCCACCAGCGGCGGCCGGCTGATCTCCCAGGAGGCGGTGGAGACACTGAAAACCCTTAATCGTCGTCTTTCCTGGATTTTACCAGTTGTTAAAAATAAAAAGAAGGTTTACGATGTGGACGAAGCTGATGCTGAGGACGTGGACGATATTGTAAATAT
>JAAZZJ010000528.1 GCA_014237695.1 Oscillospiraceae bacterium
CGTCATGGCCGCCATTTTGTTTTTTCCCCGAAAATTTGTGACGACTACTCCTCCATAGAGACATGAGGTTTTCACCAAAAGGTTCAGTTTAGGTTTGCTTCCGTTTTAAATATTATGTCCTACAATTTTCAAAATGGCGGCTATGACGTCATATGTAAAGCGACTTTCCCGTCAAAATTCTAACTTTGTCAAAAATCGTCGGATCTTGACGAAATTTGATATGTAGGTACACAAGGATGTCCTGACTGATATTATGCTGTTTTCATTTTCGAAAAAAATCCAAGATGGCCGCCATGACGTCATAATTGCAAATTTTTCATAGTGATCCAATCTGCTTGAAACTTTGTACAGTCCTATTGGCGTGCATACTCGGTTTATGTTGTTCACAGATTGACCGAAAATCAAATACCACTATGGCAACCATCAGCCATTTTGTTTCTTGATCTTGAAAAGTATTTGTGACCAAAATGGTGATTTTGCCATCAGCATCAATGTTTTCATTTGTTTTAAGCAAGTTTCTTTTGAAAAATTTGAAGGGTTTGCTTCCAACCTTCTAAAGAACTTACAAGGAGCCTTTCCCAGTAGAGCACCGGGTTCCCTCTGGGAACTCTCGTTTTATTTATACATACATTTATCAACAATCATCAAGAATAACGCTAGCAGAAACAATTCTCAAACTCACAGAAATAACCATGCTTTTTACGTGTACTTTCGTTTTCCGATATACAATATCCGGTTACATCAGTGATAGCATCACATGTATTTTAAGCGAAACGAGTTATAGACATTGA
>JAAZZJ010000529.1 GCA_014237695.1 Oscillospiraceae bacterium
TCTGGGCGGAAAATCCGCCGTCAAGACGTGCGCGGGGAGATAGTAAACAGGCTCTAAGGCGGCCCCCTCTTTTTTTAGGATATGCGCCGATCACAGTTTTGGGGAGGAAACGCGCCATGCAATTCGGCTTTTTCGACGACGGGCGGCGGGAGTACGTCATCGAGACCCCCGCCACCCCCCTGCCCTGGATCAACTACCTGGGCAGCCAGGAGTTCTTTTCCCTCATCAGCAACACCGCGGGCGGCTACTGCTTCTACCGGGACGCCAAGCTCCAGCGCCTGCTGCGCTACCGCTACAACAGCGTTCCGGCGGACGTGGGCGGACGTTTCTTCTACATCAAGGAAGCGGACGGCGTCCTGTGGAGCCCCACCTTCCACCCCGCCGACGCCGCGCTGGACCGCTACCGCTGCCGTCACGGCATGGGCTACACGGTCTTTGAGACCGCCAGGGACGGCCTGTCCGTCCAATTGACCTTCTTCGTGCCCATCGGGGAGACCTGCGAGGTCCAGTGGGCGGTGCTGAAAAACGAGACGGACCGGGAGAAGACCTTCCGGTTCACCGCGGCGGTGGAGTGGTGCCTGTGGAATGCCGTGGACGACGCCACCAACTTCCAGCGGAACCTGAACACCGGCGAGGTGGAGCGGGAGGGGAACGTCCTCTACCACACCACCGAGTACCGGGAGCGCCGGGACCACTACGCCTGGTACGGCGTCAACGGGGACATCGCCGGATTCGACACGGACCGGGACGCCTTTCTG
>JAAZZJ010000530.1 GCA_014237695.1 Oscillospiraceae bacterium
CTTTTGCTGCGTGGCAAAAGTAGGCGCGGAGTCCGGGGCCGCGCAGGTCCCGGGGTGTCGATGGGAAACGGCTCCCCGCCGCCCCACAGGGGCGGCAAGAACCTACCGCAGGAACTCCAGCACCTTCTCCGCCATAAGCTCCTTCTCCGTCACATCGCGGAACCGAATCTCCTTCCCCTTGAGCCCCGCCAGCCGGGCGGGGGCTCTGACCCCGGTAACCCGCTCCATCTGCGCAATCCGCTCCAGACTATCCTCCGCCGGCGTCTCGCCGATGGACCCCAGCACGCTGTCCCCAAACTTATACGGACTGGCCGTAGAAACAAAAACCGCCGGCGTCTTGTCCCCGGTCTCGTGCCGGTAGTCCGTCAGCACCTTGGCCGCCACGGCGGTGTGGGTGTCAATGAGATAGTCATATTTGTAGAGCATATCAATGGTGGAGGCGGTCTCCTCCTCGCTGCAGAAGCCGCCGTAAAAGACCTCTTGAAGCCGCTTCTTCATCCCCGGGGTGATCTCGTACCGCCCGGTCTCCGCCAGCTGGTCCATGTACTCCCGGACCCGCTCGTCGTTCCCGCCGCTCAGATCGAACAGCAGCCGCTCCAGATTGCTGGAAATCAGGATATCCATAGAAGGAGAAGAAGTCAGCACAAACTCACGGTTCTTATCATAGATCCCCGTCCGGAAGAAATCAAACAATACTTTATTCTCATTCGA
>JAAZZJ010000052.1:0-9328 GCA_014237695.1 Oscillospiraceae bacterium
ATTGCGTTGGTATCGCCGGAGCAGTGTTCGACGGGGATGTTCCACGGCTGCGGCAGGCGCTGAACGCCGTTGGCGTGGGGGTAAAAAATAATCCCTTTTACCTTTCGTGTTGATAAACGCCTACCCGGAAAAATTTTCGTCAGAATGCTGAAATGGGCAGTTATCTTCTATGGATAACTGCCCATAAATCCCACTTTATAAATATCTGCTCACATCATTTTGTTCAATAACTTTTTTCCCCAGCAGTGTGATTACCTGCTCCGGACATTTGCTAATACAGCGATAACACATTGTACATTTATCACCTGAAACAGCAATTCCATTTTTCACTGCAATGTTACCCATTGGACATAACCTTTCACACAAACCACAACCAATACATTTTAGTGAATTGATTTTTAATTTATCCGTATATTTTTGCGTCTTCCCCCAAAAGTACAGTCTTTGCCCAAACAGTCCCGCCAGATGATTTACGGCTCCTAATCCCTCCTGCGGTGGTTTTCCATTCTTTATATTGCCCACGCATTTACATATTTTTTCCGTTGCTTTTACTACAATTCTTTTATTATGTTCAAAACTTCGTTTTAATGCTCTCTCATCACAAATACTATCTGGCATTTTCAAATGCAATCCGCCCACTATAACAGCACCGTAATTCTTTAACAGCCGTGCTGATATCCCTGCGCCATCACCACTGAACAGCCCCATCGTAGCAATGATAAAGATATTTTTTCCTTTCCAGACATACCGGTTATTAACAATATAATCCCGCAATATTTTAGGAATATTGCTATATTGTACTGGATAACCCATTACGATTTCATCGTCATTTTTTATTCTCTCCAAAGCTTCACTATCTTCAATAGAAAATGAACTTTTACTGCAACCATATTCTTTCAGGAATTTGTCCACACAAAATTTTGTGTTCCCTGTGCCGCTAAAATAAATTCCTATCATGATATCTCACCAACCTCTAATTAATCATTTTTATCTTAACATATCAAAGTGTCCATTGCAACGATGTTCGTGAAATCGACGAAGTTATAAACCATCAACACAAAAGGTAAACGGGAGAAAAAATAAAGCGAGGCCCGGAGCGTCAGCTCCGGGCCTCCTCTGTTTGTCAGAGATTGCACAGCCACTTTTTTGAGGGGGGTTCCGCTTCACTCATCCCCCTGCTCAACCGTAAAAACGTCCTCGATAGAGACCTGAAACACCTTTGCGATATTCCACGCAAGGACCAGAGAGGGATTGTATCTGCCCTTTTCCAGATTCCCAATGGTCTCTCTGCGGACTCCCACTAGCCGGGCCAGGTCCTCCTGCTTCATGTCATACCTGGCGCGGTATTCCCTGATTCGGTTCTTAATCATTCACTGCGCCCTTCCGCTCCCTCCATTCGAGGACCGCCAGCGCGGCGGTAAAAGCAAGAATTGCTATGGCAAAACTCAGTCCAAAAGCGGCAGGAACCGCCCGGACAGCGCCGTAAGCATAGAAGCAGACGAACATGCAGGGGACCAGAGAGAGCATCTCCGCCATAAAAGCGAAGGTAGCCGCTTTTTGCACGTTGAGCAGGAAAAACTCATCTGGAACGACCCAAAAGTAGCGCAGATAGTAAACAAATCCGAAAAAGCCAAAGAGGCCGGCGTTTTCTGTCCGCAGTCCCAGAATAGAGATCAGGGCCAGAAGGGACAGGAATCCCAGATAATTGACCTTACGTTTCATAAAGCATTCCTCCTGTGGTTTGTGGTGTATTTCGCTCTTTATGATAAAAATATACCACACATAATGCCGTATGTCAATAACCGTTTTTGCTGTGCGTGCCGGAAAATACGCAGGCGCCTCCACCGCGCTCAGCGGCAGGGACGCCTGCATATTTCTGTCAGATCCTTTCCATGTACGCCATCCCCAGCGCCCCCGGCCCGATATGGGTTCCGATGGCAGAGCCTACCCCGCAGTAGTGGAGCCGCAGGGGCAGCCGCCCCAGTTCCTTCAGCTTGGGCAGCAGCAGCTCCTCCCTGCTCTTGTCGTCAGAGTACAAAAAGTAGGAGGGAAAATCATCATCAATGGGGTGTTCCTCCAGGAGCTTCATCAGCTGCTTGACAGCGGCGGCCATACCGAAGGACTTCCCGGCGATTCCCACCGCGCCGTCCCGGACGGCAATGGTGGGCTTCAATTTTGTCACCGTGCCCAACCCTGCCTGAAATCCGCTGAGACGGCCTCCCCGGCGAAGGTATTCCAGCGTGTCAATTACCGCAAAAATACGTACCCGGTCCTTCAAACGCTCCACCTCGGAGGCGATGCCTGCGGCAGACAGCCCGCTGCGGCGCAGCTTGCAGGCAAAATTCACCAGGATCTGCATTCCGGCGGTAGCGGTGCGGCTGTCTATAATGTAGATCGGCTCATAGCCACAGAGTTCCTTGGCAATTTCCGCGCTTTGCAGCGTCCCGCTGAGAGCCCCGGACAGCAGGATCACTACCGCCTGATCCCCCGCCGCCTTCACCTCCTCAAAATATCTGAGAAACGCCGCCGGAGTAGGCTGGGAGGTGGTGGGGTTCTCCTTTCCCTCCAGGAGCAGCTGATAAAACACCTCGTTGGACAGATTTTTTCCCGCCAGGAAGGACGCGTTTCCAAATTGAACGGCCATGGGGACCACGTCCACCTGACGGCGTTTTGCCACCGCCGGATCAAAATCTGCGGCGGAATCAGTGATAATGCGAATACCCATTTTCGTTTACCTCCTGCTGCATAGCATCAAATGAATCCGCCGCCTGGCGGAGCAGGGGAAGAAGAACGCGGATCTTTTCTTCTCCCATTTCAGAGATCAGGCGGCCCGCCAGCATCCGGATCCGCCGGTGCCCCTCCTGATAGAGGGTCATTCCCTCGGGCAAAAGCCGCAGCTCGATCTGCCGCCGGTCTCCGTCGGACCGCCGCCGGCTGAGGGCCCCCTTGCGCTCCAGGGAGCGGAGAATGGCGTTCATCTGGGATTTCAGGATTCTGGTCTGGCGGCAAAGGTCGCTTGCGGTAAGGCAATGGCCCTGCTCCTGGGCCCGGACCAGCAGGCCGCAGACCATAGCCTCATTGAAGGGCAGCGGCGCTCTGCCTCCCGGAACGGTCCGGGAAGCGGCCAGACGCTGATTGTCAATCACGCTGGTCAGACGCAGCCAGACAGACAGCAATTCTTCCTCCAGCACCGGCGTGGCCTCCTTTTAATAGTTCATAAAATGAACTATATCCTGAAACAGAAGATTTGTCAAGAGGAAAATGCCGGACTTTACCGATTTTCATCTGCTTCGACTATATCGCAGGAGTACAATAGACGCTGGTCAAAAGACAAAGCACAAACAGCTTCACTGCTCCCAAGCGCCCACCCCGCCTCGCCCCCGCGAGAGAAAAAAACGAAAAGGGGCGTCCCCAAAAGGGGACGCCCCAGTCACGCAATCTATCAGCCCTGCTCGCGCATCTTGGCAAAGCAATCGCTGCAATACACAGGACGATCGCTCTTGGGCTCGAAAGGCACTCTGGCCTCGCCGCCGCAGTTGGCGCAGGTAGCGGTGAAGTACTCCCGAGGACCGCGGGCAGCGTTCTTGCGGGCGTCACGGCAAGCCTTGCAGCGCTGAGGCTCGTTCTGGAAGCCGCGCTCAGCATAGAACTCCTGCTCACCGGCGGTGAACACGAACTCCTGGCCGCACTCCTTGCAAACTAAGGTTTTGTCTTCGTACATGATTTTACCCTCTCTTTGAATAGAAAAAAATATATTGCGTTCAGCCTTTGCTGATATCGCCTGCTTGAAGGTGCCGCGCTGCCTTGCGCCGGATGCGCTGCACGGCGTTGTCCACCGATTTGGGGGACCGCAAAACCGCTTTGGCCATTTCCCGGATGGTCAGGCCGTCTAAATAGTACCCCAAAATCTTCGCCTCGAAATCGGACAGCTGCTTGCGAACATCGCTCAGGGCGTCCTGCACCCGTTCCCGGCCAATGATGAGATCCTCGGGGTTCTCCCCCGCCATCGCGCCGAAACAGGAGCTTTGACCGTCAAAGAAGGGTATTTCAAGAGGAACCGACTGGTTCAGGGGCGTATGCTTGTCGCGGGACGCAGCCCGGACGGCGGAATACAGCCGGTTGCGGATACATATTTCTGCAAATGTGCGGAAGCTGGCGGCCCGCTGGCCGTCATATTCCCGGACGCCGCACATCAAACCGATCATGCCCTCCTGGATGAGATCGTCGCTGTCCCCTCCTGCGAGATAGTAGGGCCGGGCCAGCTGGCGCACCACGCGGTTATACCGCTTAATCAGAACTTCCTCCGCGTCCCTGTCTCCCCGGCGGGCCAGATCGGAAAGTGCCTCATCCGGCAGGGCGGCGTACGCAATCATTTGGGCTTCGTTGATCGACATGATTATTATACCTATTTCCCCTTGGGTTTGTCAAGTAAATATTAAAAATTTGTGAAGTCTTTCTTCAAATTTTTAGCGTTTTCACCAAATCCGCTAGTCGGCTTGCACAATTATCCGCCTGTTGGGCGGTTTTTGCCTCCACCATCACCCGGATCAGGGGCTCTGTCCCCGAGGGACGGACCAATACCCGGCCGTCTCCCCCCAAAGCTTCCTCCTCCCGCCGGATGGCCTCCGCCAGCGCCTCAGAGCCCATAACGGCCTCCTTCAGCCCCGGCTGGTTGGGCAGCTGGACATTCAGCAGGGTCTGAGGATAGCTGGGACAGATGGAGGCCAGCTCCGAGGCAGGCTTCCCGCTGCGCTTGAGAATCTGCAAAAATTGCAGGGCCGTCAGCTGTCCGTCGCCGGTGGTGGCGTAGTCGGTAAAAATGGTGTGCCCCGACTGCTCCCCGCCGATACGGTAGCCGAACTCCAGCATCTTCTCCAGCACATTCCGATCCCCCACAGGGGTGCAGATCAGCCGGATGTTGTTCTTGTTGCAGAACTCATGAAGTCCCAGATTGCTCATCACCGTGCCCACGATGGCGCGGCCCGTCAGGAGCCCCTGGTCCCGCATATACAGCCCGCAGACGGCCATGGTTTTGTCGCCGTCCACCACGTTCCCCTTTTCGTCGATCATCAGGCACCGGTCCGCGTCGCCGTCAAAGGCAATACCCAGATCATACTCCCCCGCCGTGACCATAGCGGCCAGACTCTTCAAATGTGTAGAGCCGCACTTGAGATTGATGTTGACCCCGTTGGGCTTGCGGTGGATAAAATCGGCCTCAATAGCAAAATCCGCGAACAGATCCGGAGCCGTAGCCGCCGCCGCGCCGTTGGCGCAGTCGATGAGGACCCGCAGCCCCCCCAGATCATCCTGAACGGTGCCCCGCAGATGCTGGATGTATTCATACTTCAGGTTCTTCATGCCATGGATACGCTTGCCGATGCCCCCGCCCTTCCTGATGGGCATAGGCTCGCTGGAGAGAATCTTTTCCTCCACACGATCCTCCAGCGCGTCAGGCAGCTTGTAGCCCTGACCGTTAAAAACCTTGATTCCGTTGTGTTCAAAAGGATTGTGGCTGGCGGAAATCACCACACCGGCGTCCGCACCCACCTTGATGGTCAGATAAGCCACCGCCGGAGTAGGGATGGTGCCCAGAGGCATCACGTCCCCGCCTACGGAGGTGATGCCCGCGATCAGGGCTCCCTCCAGCATGTCGGAGGAGATGCGTGTATCCATACCGATGGTGATGAGCGGCGGACAGCCCTTCTCCTCCTCCAGGGTCACAGAGACCGCCTGACCCACCCGGTAGGCCAGCTCCGCGGTCAGGTTCTCGCCTACGATACCTCTTATTCCATCCGTACCAAATAATTTACCCATTCGATGCTTCCTCTCTGCGGCCCTGCGGGCCGCCTGCCAATTGCTTCTATTCAACACCCCGAGGGCTCCGCGCCCCCGGCCCCTGCGCCTGCTTTTGCCGCGCGGCAAAAGCAGCCAAAAACGCGCTCAAGGAACTGCGTTTCTTGAGAATCCTCCTTCATTACGGGGGAAATTCGTTTTGCGCCCGAGGCACAGTC
Organism: Oscillospiraceae bacterium; assembly: GCA_014237695.1. Taxonomy (GTDB): domain Bacteria; phylum Bacillota; class Clostridia; order Oscillospirales; family Oscillospiraceae; genus Pelethomonas. The sequence continues at coordinate 6,012 of JAAZZJ010000052.1, forward strand.
TGTCTGGTCTAAACTTACTGCCGTCCGCTCTGTGCAACTCCAGTTTCTATTTCAGCATGGTTGACGATGACCCCTACCGTTTTAACCCGGCGAACTCCCGGGGTGCTGTTCAACCTGCGCGCCTCAGCAGGCAACGCCATCGGCGTGAGAGCGACTGAAATTGCCTCCGGCAATTTCAATGGAGCGTACCTCCACTGACCCGCCATTGATGCAGCTCAAAAATCGAACCATTTCCGCCCGTTGGCGGCCTCAGACCGCCGTCCACGAAAACCATCCACCTTGTAGACCGCGCCCCGCGCCCAACCATCGACCAGAAAAATTTTCCAAAATGTTGCCCCATCTCCGACAACCTTCCCCCATTTTCAAACTACAGTTGAGGGAAGACAAACCTCCGCGTTGTCAGGTACGGAAGCAAGTCGATGCCCCGGTCGGGTACCAGACCAGCACAGCCGGGCTATCCAAAGGGCTGTTGCATCGCTCCTTGAAAACCGAATAAACCGGGCCTGCTCAGTCATCCACCCATTCCACCAGGTCACCCGGCTGACAGCGAAGGATGTTACAAATCACGCCTATGCTTTCTAATGTAATAGTCGGGCTTCCTTCCCGGATTCTCTGTAATGTACTCTCTGCCAGAACTTTCTCTTGCCGCATCCGGTAGCTGGAATATCCCGCCTTCTTTAACTCCTCTAATATATTGACCTTATATCGCAACATATTCTTTTCTCCAAAAGTTTATTCAGTCACCAACAAAGGTGTTGACATTACCCTCAAAAGGTGTATAATGTTCTTATCATACAGAAAGGAGTATACCCCAATGGATGAACTGATGCAAGCCCTATTCAACGATATTACAGACCGCTTACTGGAAAAATACTATCCTAAAACCGACTTTGCCCAGTGCTGCAAGGTCCGTGATGAAATCGGATGCAAACTCTGGTCCCAGCTGCCGCTGGAGCAGCGCGAGCTGCTGGAAGAACTCCAGCGAGCCTACGACTACGCCCAGATGGAAGAACTGGAAGCCATGTTTCTTGCCTCCTTCGACCAGTGCAAGGCGCTGGCCTTCTCACACTGCGCCTAAAATGTCAACTGCTCCATAGCCGGCGGCATCCCTCCGGGGATAGACAACCCCAAATGCTGATACGCCTTAGGCGTAACGCACCGCCCTCTTGGCGTCCGGGTCAGGAAACCAATCTGCAGCAGATACGGCTCATAAACATCCTCCAGCGTAACGGATTCCTCATTGATGGTAGCCGCCAGCGTCTCCAGCCCCACCGGACCGCCATTATAATACTCGATGACAGCCCGGAGCATCCGCCGGTCGATCTGGTCCAACCCCAGATAATCCACCTCCAGCGCCGTCAGCGCCTTGTCCGCCAGCTCTTTGTTGATAACGCCATCCCCCACCACCTGCGCAAAGTCCCGGACCCGCCGAAGCATCCGGTTAGCGATTCGCGGAGTCCCCCGGCTTCTCCGTGCAATCTCCATAGCGCCGTCCTGTTCAATAGGCGCGTCCAGAATCCCCGCCGAGCGTGTAACGATCAGCGCCAGCTCCTCCGGAGTATACAGCTCCAGCCGCAATGTCACACCAAACCGGTCCCGCAGAGGTGCAGACAACTGTCCCGCCCGGGTAGTCGCCCCAATGAGGGTAAATTTCGGCAAATCCAACCGGATAGAGTTAGCGGAAGGCCCCTTGCCAATAATGATGTCGATAGCAAAATCCTCCATGGCAGGATACAGAACCTCCTCCACAGAGCGGTTAAGCCGGTGAATCTCGTCCACAAAAAGGATGTCGTTCTCGTTGAGGTTGGTCAGCAGCGCCGCCAGATCCCCCGCCTTCTCAATCGCAGGCCCGGAGGTAATCCGCACATTGACCCCCATCTCATTGGCAATAATGCCCGACAGCGTAGTCTTCCCCAACCCCGGAGGGCCATGGAGCAGCACATGGTCCAGAGGCTCCTGCCGCATTTTAGCGGCCTGAATAAAGACCTCCAGATTGCCCTTGGCCTTCTCCTGACCAATGTACTCTTTGAGGGTCTTTGGACGGAGTGAATACTCGCTCTCATCCTCCCGGGTGAAGCTGGTGGTCACCAGGGGCTCCTCCTCCACAAAGGGCTCGTTATTGGAAAAGTCGATTGCCATAGCTTACCCTTTCACCATGTTTTTCAGCGCCATCCGGATCACCTGCTCCAGCGGCTGTCCGTCAACATCGACACCCTTCAGCGCCACATTAATCTCCGCCTGAGAGTACCCCAGCACCGCCAGAGCGGCAGACGCCTCGCTGAGCTTGTTCTGTGGGATAATGGTCACCGCATCCATGGTGATGTTCTCCCCGGAAGCGGAAACGGTCTGCCCTTTCGCCAGCTTGTCCTTCAGCTCCAGAATCACCCGCTGGGCAATCTTCTTCCCCACCCCGGGAGCCCTGGTCAAAGTCTTCTCGTCCCCGGTAATAATGCTCATCGCCAGATTAGCCGGAGTGCTGGAGGACAAAATCGCCAGCGCCGCCTTAGGCCCCACACCGGACACAGAAATGAGCTGCTGAAACAGTTTCAGCTCCTCCTGACTGAAAAAACCATAAAGGTCCATAGCGTCCTCCCGGACGCTGAGATAGGTGAACAGCTTCGCCCTGTCCCCTTTTTTGATCTGAGAAATGGTGTAAGCCGTGGTCCGGCAGGCATATCCCACCCCCCCACAGTCGATGACCGCCAGATAGGGCTCCACATGGGCCACCTGACCTGAAACATAGTAGTACATAATCTACTCCCTTACTCGCGTCATTGGGCGTTCCGCCCAACGACCGCTCGGGCGGCGACAAGCGCCGCCTAGCAAAACGCAGTTTTGCGTCAAAAAGTTTCTCTTTTTTAGTTCTTTTTCCAAAAAGAAAGAGAACTACCGTGTGTCATACCGTCTGGGATCGAACCTCCGCTCAGTGTTCAGGAGGCTGGTAGCACTGCGGCCGTGGCAGATGGCGATAGCCAAAGCGTCCGCCGCATCGTCCGGCCGGGGAATCTCCTTCATTTTCAGCAGCCGCTGGGTCATGAGCATGACCTGTTTTTTGTCCGCCCCGCCATAACCCGCCACAGCCTGCTTGACCTGCATAGGTGTGTACTCGAAGGCCGGCACCCCGGCCCGTTCCGCCTCCAGCAGGATAACCCCCCGCCCATGGGCCACAGCGATACCGGTGGTAATGTTTTTGGAGAAGAACAGCTCCTCCACCGCCATCTCCTCCGGCTTGAACTGCTCCAGCAGCTCCACCATGTCCTCAGAAATCTGCCGCAGCCGGACAGAGAGAGGCAGTCCCGCCGGGGTAGTGATAACGC
>JAAZZJ010000052.1:9338-10918 GCA_014237695.1 Oscillospiraceae bacterium
AAGTGCAAGGTGTTACCTGTGTTCTTTGATGGAAAAGTATGGGATCAGCAGGACTTCGACGTATGGTTGTACAGAATACAAGCGTGTATTCCATGTAAACTGTTTTTCATTTTATCATTTCAGAAGCAAAAAAACAAGAGGCAATGCCGTGCTTTCCAGAACATTTGGCTGAGTGAAAAAATCGCGGATAAGATATAAAAACCTGTATTCATAATCGGGAGAATACCGGATGAACGAGGATTTTTCCCGTCAAGCAAAGGAAATCGACGCAGTATGGCAAAAAAAGGCCGCCAAGGCGGCGTACTGCGGCTGTGAATTCAGGTTCTGAACACGGCGGCGCGGAAAGCGGCAGTTTTCAGGGGGATTAAAAGTCAACAATTCAAGGACCATCCGAAAACAGACGCTGGGGATTGCATTTCCTGAAAAAACGTATATAATAAGAAAGTACGGGCTCGTCCCGCAAATCAAAGAATTAAAGGAACACTATGACATTTCAAGAACTGAACTTATTGCCGCAGCTCCTCAAGGCGGTGGATGAGCTGGGATATATCCAACCCTCCCCCATCCAGGCCCAGGCCATCCCCCCTGCATTGAAGGGAAAAGACCTGATCGGCTGCGCTCAGACCGGCACCGGCAAGACGGCGGCCTTCGCCATCCCCATCCTCCAGCGCCTCCACGGGCACGTGAGCAAGCGGCATACCCCCATCCGTGCCCTGGTGCTGACACCCACCCGGGAGCTGGCGTTACAGATCAAGGAGAGCTTCGACCAGTACGGCAAATACCTGGAGTTGCGCCACACCGTCATTTTCGGCGGCGTGGGCCAGGCCCCCCAGGTGGAGGCCCTGCAAAAGGGCGTGGACATCCTGGTAGCCACCCCCGGTCGGCTCAACGATCTGTGCAGCCAAGGCCATATTGACCTCTCCGGCATCGATGCCTTCGTCCTCGACGAGGCGGATCGGATGCTGGACATGGGCTTCATCCACGACGTGCGGAAGGTCATCGCCCGCCTGCCGGAAAAGCGGCAGACCCTCCTCTTCTCCGCCACCATGCCCCAGGAGATCGCGGACCTGTCCCGCACCATCCTGAAAAATCCCGTCCGCGTGGAGGTGACCCCCCAGTCCTCCACAGTGGACGCCATCGAGCAGCGCCTCTACAAGGTGGACAAGGGCAACAAGAAGCTCCTCCTCCAGGAGGTGCTGAAGGACAAATCTCTGGACAGCGTCCTGGTCTTCACCAACACCAAGCACGGCGCGGACCGGGTGGTGAAGGAGCTGGGCCGGGCCGGCATTGCCGCCATGGCCATCCACGGCAACAAGGGCCAGACCGCCCGTATCAGGGCTCTGGAGAGCTTCAAGAGTGGGGCCATCCGGGTTCTGGTAGCCACCGACATCGCCGCCCGGGGCATCGACGTCAACGAGCTGGCGGCGGTGGTGAACTACGAGCTGCCCAACGTACCGGAGACCTACGTCCACCGCATCGGCCGCACCGGGAGGGCCGGACGGGACGGCCTCGCCATCAGCTTCTGCGACTTTGACGAGCTTGCGTACCTGAAGGACATCGAAAAGCTCATCCGCAAGACC
>JAAZZJ010000531.1 GCA_014237695.1 Oscillospiraceae bacterium
CCTGCCGCCGTATTCCAGCACATCCTTCTGGGTATAGGGTTCATTGTCGTACCCCACCAGCCCGGTGGGGAAAGCGCAGTGGGTGGTTTTCATGGCGGCGTAGCCGTGGTCCACCCCGATGGTGATGGTGTCGCTCATCTGGAATCACCCCGATCCTTTTTGATTTTTTTGCTCTTTTTTTCTGTGGCACGAACCATTTTGATTTCCGGGTTGGTGAGGTTCCAAGTATCGTCACGCTGCCTGATTCTCTGTGCCAACTCCTCCGGCGTCAAATATTTAGCGCATAGTTTTGGCAGGTAGGCGGCAGTCTCGCTCCAGGTATAGGGATACCCGATCCCTTCGCCATACACAATATCCGGCTCGATCTTCTCCGACCATGCACGAGATACGGCGGGGTCAAAATCTTCGTAAGTGTTCCGTCCAGTGAGTTCCTCATAAGCGTAATTACCTACATAGCAGATCGTTTCAAAGCAGCAGTCCCCATAGACAGGTACATCCGCCAATGAGTCCGGGTCCTTCAGCGCGGCCATGTACACATCCCGGCCCTGGGCGATCAGCCAGCCCCGGAAGTCGGTAAAACCGTCATCGGTGCAGCCGTCCAACATGACAGAGGCGGCGCTCCAGAGGCCGTATTTGTATGCCGCCGCCCGATACGCAAAAGCGGCATAGTCGAAATTCAGGGCCTGCTCCGGCCCCATTTCTATCAG
>JAAZZJ010000532.1 GCA_014237695.1 Oscillospiraceae bacterium
CGTACCGGTATACTGAATACCTCCGGAAGAGCGGGGCGTTCGTTTTGGTGAATATCCGTATCAGCATTCCGGACGCCTCCGGAAGAGCGGGGCGTTCATTTCGGTGAATACCCGTATCAATATCCCGAACGCCTCCGGAGGGGCGATGGCGGGGGTCGTTCATTCTGGTGAATATCCGTACCGGTATACTGAACGCCCCGGGCGGCTTCAGGGCATAAAAAAATCCCCGGAGCCGTTGGAGACTCCGGGGGTTGCAGGAATATCAGCGCTTGGAGAACTGAGGCGCGCGGCGGGCGGCCTTGAGGCCGTACTTCTTGCACCCTATCCAGAAAAACCCCATATTTTCAATGATTACACGGTTTTTGATTTCTAATGCACCCCGGTATGCACCCCAAAAACTGTTATTTTGGATTGTTGGCAAATGCCTGGTTAACCTTCGAAATCAGGTCCTTCGGCTGGTTGTAGGTCAGGTGCGTGTAGATGTCCAGCGTGATCTTGGCGTGTTCGTGGCCCGCCAGCACCTGCACCGTCTTGACATCAACGCCGGCCAGGAGCAGGTTCGTGATATAGGTATGCCGCAGCTGGTGAGGCGTCACCTCAAAATCGATGCTGTACACCACATTGTTGTTGTGGGCGGCCCGCTCCCCCAAGACAGGCGTCACGGTGTGG
>JAAZZJ010000533.1 GCA_014237695.1 Oscillospiraceae bacterium
AGTGCCATCCTTGGCTTTGTCGAATATCGCTTACACAGAATTTTACACCATGCCCCTTTTTATCCAGTTTGTGATTACATGTTTACTTTAGATTTCGATGCGTTTCAATCCTATGCCTCGCTACTGTCAATATCATTCCAGCACAAACGATCCAAGTTACCGCATAATTTTTCGTAACCTGCAACCAATGCCATTTGCTTATCGCTTAATTCTAAGGCAGATAGGGACTTATAGACAGAATCATATCGATCCATCCAGTTATCCCAAGCTGTAGTTTTTTCTTTATATGTTGCTTTAGTAGTAACATCAGCAAGTGAAAGATAAGAAAACAACATCATAATTGCGATGACAATATAAAAATTAAGTTTCTGATTTCCAAATGTATAATCATATACGGCTTGAATGCCATCAGAATCTGATAAAATTTCACCATGTAACCCAGTAATATCGGGATGCAGTAAATGCCCAAGTTCATGGGAGAGTATAAATACGGTTTGAATCTGTTGCAGCATCATAAGTAATTGGTATTGTTCCTTTTTGAACGCAGAAAGCGGGTAAAGTGAAGAGAAAAGATTTACACTCTGATTATATCGGAACTTGTTCAAATAGGCTGCCAGAACAGCACTCGAATCATTAAAATGTTCATCATAGCTGCTGGAACACAGA
>JAAZZJ010000534.1 GCA_014237695.1 Oscillospiraceae bacterium
CGACCGTCCCGGCAGCCCGCAGGGCTGCCCGGTTGCCTCGCGGCACTCGGCACGAGGGTCTGGCGTTTTTGGTGCTTTTGGGCGGCTGGCCCTTCTATTCTACAATGGGACGCAGACCCTCTATGGTCAGTTGCATTCCTAAACGGAAACCCAGAGCGAAGCTGTCCAGATATCCGGCGTTGTCTATGTCCGTGGTTGCTCTCCAAAGAGCGTCAAATTCTTCGAGGGTCAGCCGGTCCTTCACCGCTTGGACCGCTTTCTCTGATTCCCTGACCGCCCGGCGCTCCTCTTCTGATGAGTGGGGGCCAACCAATAGGTCAAACAAGGTTTCCATTAGTTGATTCATCGTTATATACTCCTATATGTTATTGGATTTAGCTCGGTTATAGTATACCGATGTCAATCCAAAAAGTCAAGTATTTTTGGAGGTATTATGGCAAATTTTGCGGAAAGAATCAAAGAGCTGCGCCGCAAATGCGGCATGACGCAGGAGGCATTAGGGCAAATCATTGGATATGGACCAGATGCAATATGTGTATATGAAAAGGGAAAAAACTACCCAGAAGTACGTAAATTGATTATTTTAGCGGAATTTTTTGGCGTATCTGTCGATTATCTGCTAGGCCGTACCGACGACCCGGAAGTCCATCA
>JAAZZJ010000535.1 GCA_014237695.1 Oscillospiraceae bacterium
GCAAGACCACCCTGGTCCGCCTGCTCACCGGAGAGATGGCCCCGCTGGATGGCCGGATCACTCGCGGCACCAACGTCGACCTCTCCCACTTCGACCAACTTCAGGCCGAGGTCCTGGACGAGCGGCGGACCGTACTGGAGGAGCTCAAAACGGTGCCCGGCGTGGGCACTGACGGTCGCAACCCCCGTACCTATCTGGCCTCGTTCGGCTTCCGGGGCGACACCGTGGACCGGCTGGTGGGTGACCTGTCGGGAGGCGAGCAGACGCGCCTGGCCCTGGCCAAGACGCTGGCCGTGCCGGTCAACCTGCTCATCCTGGACGAGCCCACCAACCACCTCGACCTACCCAGCTGTGACGTGCTGGAGGACGCCCTGACGGCCTACCCAGGAACCGTCGTGCTGATCACCCACGACCGCCATCTGATCCGCTCGGTGGCCCACAACCTGGTGGAGGTCCGGAACGGACGGGCCATATGGCACGAAGGGGTCCCCGACCGGGTCCTCTACCCGGTGAAGGCCGATGCCGCCCCGACCCCCACCCGGCACGGCGCGACGGAACGCCGCTCCGACTCCCCCGCTACCAAGAAGCCCCGTAAGGGGAAGCCCCGTGACCCCGCCCAGGACCTGCGGCGGAAGCTAGAA
>JAAZZJ010000536.1 GCA_014237695.1 Oscillospiraceae bacterium
GAATCAACAAATAACCAAAATTCTACCTAAAAAAGCTACCTAGAACATCTATATTCGTACGTATATATAAAGATTACTTTTTAACGATTTTTTGATAAGGTCATCATTATATTATATATGTACCATGTTAGTTTACCATTTTGATAATCGTAGAAAAATAAAATATAAACTCATAACAACGATTATCTGAAAACAATAATGAATATTATTAGATTGGGGCTTAACGTCGCTTTAACACATCAAAATAGGTCATATCGCGACAGCGAAACCAAGGGAAACAGAAAAGGAAACAGAGAGGGAGAAACGACAGGAAGAGGACAGCGACAACTAAAAATAAACACACCTAAAAAAGAGAAGAAGCAGTTAATCTTTGTCTGGTCTCTAGCTTACAACCTGTCCGACTTGAGTGGCCCTACCAGGAACATGAAAGTTCCAGACGACTTAGCTTGTAGATCAACGAAACACACACGACAAGGTGCTTACCGCAGGGTAGTGTGATAATTACCAACTGTCCGCTTCAAACAGGTCACAGCTTAAGTATTATAGGAATACGCCACAAGTCTGGGTTCATTCAATATGATCGATCTTTTCAGAACATTTGATAATGTTTTTT
>JAAZZJ010000537.1:0-326 GCA_014237695.1 Oscillospiraceae bacterium
GCTATTATACCATATTTCTTCCTTGTGGGGTAGGGCTAATTAAATCAGAGGTTCCTTAGGTAATTGCGAAAGTCCGCAGAGATAACGAGGGAAAAGAGCGGTTCATCAATCGCAGGGAGAGGTTAAGGAAAGAGGAAACAAAACCCGAGCTGGCCCAGCGGCTGAAAAGCACCTCCGGCAGAAAGCAGTACGGCTATCTCAAAGCGCCGCTGAAGGCTGTGGTGGATGAGATCGTGGACGAGCTGGCAAAGGACTCCCGTGTTGCCTCCGCCTATGACCTGTGGTACCAGCTGCGGGAAGAAGTGCTGAGGACGTACCAGGATGAC
>JAAZZJ010000537.1:336-586 GCA_014237695.1 Oscillospiraceae bacterium
CTAAACGCATTTGTGGATAAAATCGTTGTCCATGAGCGTGAGAAAAAGGACGGGAAACGGACACAGCAAATCGACATCCACTATTCCTATGTCGGGATTGTAGACATCCCCACGGACGAGGAAATGCGGGAAATGGAACAGGAATATATGCAGCGCACTACACGTCAAACCGCCTAAATACAGGCGTGGCAGGAGAAAATCTATGCTCCTGCCGATACATATCTATTTTTTATCCCTATCTGGTTTAACC
>JAAZZJ010000538.1 GCA_014237695.1 Oscillospiraceae bacterium
GCGGTTCATCTGTTGGCGCAGAAAAGGTGTTTGGGAAAAACTTCTGGAAATTCTGATTGACGAACCGGATTATGAGTGGCTGATGATCGATGCCAGCCATATCAAAGTGCATCCCCAGGCGGCGGGAGCGAAGGGCGGCAATCAGGATATGTCCAGGACAAAAGGGGGCTCAACACAAAAATACATCTGGCCGTGGATGCGAATGGTATGCCAGTCCGAGTCCTTGTTACAGAAGGTACCCGAGCGGATTGTAAAGAAGCTGTCCACCTGATAGAGGGTATTTCTGCAGAGATCCTACTGGCAGACCGGGCTATGACACAAATGATATCCTGGCCTATGCGGTTTCGGCTGGGATGAAACCTGTGATCCCGCCGAAGAAGAGCCGTAAAGAACAGCGTGACTATGATAAATATCTCTATAAACTGCGTCATTTGGTAGAAAACTGCTTCCTGATTCTGAAACGCTGGAGAGGCATTGCCACTCGTTATGCCAAGACCTCAGATGCTTTTATCGCTGCGGTACACGTCCGTTGTATCGCTATT
>JAAZZJ010000539.1 GCA_014237695.1 Oscillospiraceae bacterium
GTTCTATCGGATTTAAATGAATATTAATTTGTTAACATTTATTTCCTTAAAAACTCCAACGATCACCATATGGACCATAAAAGATAATTTCCACTTCTTAATAAAGGTGTCAAAAACCTGATTCGGAACAGAGTATGTGACTGTACCTAGTATGGGTATATAAATTAGAACGAGACTCCAAATTAGTCAGCACCATTTAATTGGTCAGAGAGAAAATTAGATAATGGGTTATACGATCGTTTCGGGTAACAAACCCTCATCAGTAGCCCTACATCAAAATTATGCAAAAGTATTTATCGAAATGCTTTAATAAAATGCCAAATATTTTGTTCTAAATCTCAATATGCCAAAAACCAAGTGGGAAGGTGCTGAAGATCCCACAATTAACAATTTCTTTAAAATTGAAAGCAGAAAATTTTGAATATTTTCTTTAAAGTGCAGATCGACCGAAGCCAACCGCAGTATTTCATAACAACCGAAGTAGATAGAAATATTCCTTGGCGACAAGTGTCCTCGGGGACCCATATGGTCCACC
>JAAZZJ010000540.1 GCA_014237695.1 Oscillospiraceae bacterium
TTGCGTGCCTGATTGATTGTTTCAAACAGCTCCCTGCTTACAATCGCCGGGTGGTGCTCCTGTAGCAAAAATCTCTCTAACTCACCTTGGTTCTTAACCTGTTTCCCAGAAAACAAATCCGCTATAAAGGTTTTCTGGAGCAGAACATCCCCCACATATTTCTCGTTTCTCAACAGCTTGCTGATCGTCTCCCGGCTCCAGTGGGGTTTTCCTGTTGGGGAAACGATTTTGTTTTCATACAGCCATTTTGAAATGGCTCCAAGACTACTTCCAGCAGCCCTCATCTCAAACATCTTCTGAACAATCTTAGCGTCAGGCTCATCAATCGCCAGCCTTCCATCATCTCCACGCTTATACCCAAAACACACAAATTCAGCGTAGCCCGAGGTGCCCTTCTCAAAGCCTCTCTTGATTCCCCATTTGATAGTTCGGCTCATGTCCTCGCTCTCAGCCTGAGCCAAGGCACAGTAAGCAGTCAGCAGAATTTGTATTCGTTGTTCGTTCAGCCACATATCCTCC
>JAAZZJ010000053.1 GCA_014237695.1 Oscillospiraceae bacterium
TCATAAGTAAGCAATAGAGCAACTCTGGCCCCCTTTTGTGCTGTCCGCGCAAAAGGGGGCTTTTCTACGGGGAAATACGAGATTTCCAGAATCTGTATGCCCAGGCGGGGGATGGGGGCCGGACGCAGAATATGGCATTCAACTTTGTTGACGATACCGTTGCATTTGTGCTTCGGATGTGATATGCTGAAAGCCATTACAGGGAAAGGACGGCGGCAATGCACATTCGACAATGGCTCATGGATATCTCCCTGGGCAATGACCTGCGCCTCTACTGGTGTCTCTTCCGGCTGCGGGAGAAGACGGACAGCCGCCTTTCGGCCGATATCCTGACCTTTCTCCTCAACCGCATGGCCCATAAGCGGGGCGGCTATATCGGCCGGGGCGCGAAAATCGCCGCCGTGCCCTCACTGCCCCACGGGCTCCATGGAATATACATTTCCCGGTATGCCGCTATTGGCAGCGGATGCCGGATCTACCAGAATGTTACCATCGGCGAGGTGGGCGGTAAAGCGCCTCAGATTGGGAACGATTGCCTGATCGGTGCCAGCGCCGTTCTGATAGGGGATATCCGCATCGGGAACAATGTGCGCATCGGCGCGGGAGCGGCGGTCAGCAGGGACGTGCCGGACAACTGCACCGTGGTCGGGCAGCCCGTTCGGGTCATTGCCCGGGTGGATCAGGACACCTGCCAGCAGGCTCCATACTGCGGAGTTTGAATATTTTTGCATGGCGGGAGGAGAAAATTCATTGACTTTATCTATTAAAAGTGGTAAAGTAAAAGAAATCGTGCCAAGGGTGGTACATTGCATATAGAAATAGCCAAGGAGACCATTTATGGAGCGTTACTATCAGCCCGAAATTGAAACAGCCTCCCGGGAGCAGGTCCTGGACTGGCAGAACGAGCGCCTGGTGAATCAGGTGCGGCACGTGTGGGATAACGTGCCCTATTACCGTAAGAAAATGGAGGAGAAGGGGGTCGCGCCGGAGGATATCCGTGGGGTGGAGGACCTTCACAAGCTGCCCTTTCTGACCAAGGATGACCTGCGGGATGCCTATCCCTACGGCCTGCTGGGTATGCCCATGGCGGACTGCGTACGTATTCAGTCCACTTCCGGCACCACCGGCCGGCGGGTGGTGGCTTTTTACACCCCGCATGACGTGGACCTCTGGGAGGACTGCTGTGCCCGGGCCATCACGGCGGCGGGAGGCACCAACGAGGACGTGTGCCACGTCTGCTACGGTTATGGCCTGTTTACCGGAGGACCGGGGCTCAACGGCGGCAGTCATAAGGTGGGCTGCCTGACGCTTCCCATGTCCTCCGGCAATACGGACCGGCAGCTGCAGTTTATGGTGGATCTGGGTTCCACCATCCTGTGCTGCACCCCATCCTATGCCGCCTATCTGGCGGAAAGCATCCACGAGCGGGGCCTGCGGGACCAGATCAAGCTGAAGGCCGGCATCTTCGGGGCGGAGGCCTGGAGTGAGGACATGCGCCGGGATATCCAGGAGAAGCTGGGTATCAAGGCCTACGACATCTATGGCCTCACCGAGACCAGCGGTCCGGGCGTGGCCTTTGAGTGTTCCGAGCAGACGGGGATGCATATCAACGAGGACCACTTCATCGCGGAGATCATTGATCCGGACACCGGGGAGGTGCTGCCCGAGGGCAGCAAGGGTGAGCTGGTATTCAGCTCCATCACCAAGGAGGCATTCCCCCTGCTGCGCTACCGGACCCGGGATATCTGCGTTCTCAGCAGAAAACCCTGCTCCTGCGGGCGCACACACGTAAAAATGAGCAAGCCCATGGGCCGCAGCGATGACATGCTGATTATCAAGGGTGTAAACGTCTTCCCGTCCCAGATTGAGACGGTCCTGCTGGAGCAGGGCTATCCCGCCAACTACCAGATTGTTGTGGACCGGGTGAACAGCTCCGATACCCTGGAAGTCATGGTAGAAATGACACCGGAGAACTTCTCCGACTCCCTGGGCCGGATTACGGAAATGGAGAAGAGCCTGGTGGCCGCTTTGAAGGCCATGCTGGGCATTTACGCCAAGGTGCGCCTGGTGGCTCCAAAGGCCATTACCCGCAGCGAGGGCAAAGCGGTCCGGGTCATTGACAAGCGGAAGATCTGACTGTGCCGGACCGGAAGGGGACAGGAAAAACAATAATGAAACTGTACGCCTTTTATTTCAGTCCCACCGGTGGGACGAAACGTGTGCTGGACGAAGTCCTGACGGCATGGGACTGCGAGAAGCACCTCGTTGATCTGGCGGACCGGGCGGCGGACCTTGGCGGAATTTCCTTTGAGAAGGACGATGTCTGTCTGGCAGCCGTTCCCAGCTTCAGCGGCCGGGTGCCTCCGTTTATTCCGCAGAAGCTGGAAAAAGTACAGGGTAAGGGCGCGAAGGCCGTTCTGATTGTGTCCTATGGGAACCGGGCCTTTGACGATACAATGCTGGAGCTGAAAGGCCGCTTGGAGACCTCCGGTTTCCGGTGTATTGCCGGTCTGGCCGCGGTAACCCAGCATTCCATCGTGACGAAGTACGGCGCTGGCAGGCCGGATGAGGCAGACTTGGCAGAGATACGCGGATTTGCCCAAAAATGTGCGGAACTTCTGCCTTTGACGGAGAACTCCGTGGAGGTGCCGGGAAACGAACCCTACCGGCCGTATCACGCCATCCCCATGAAGCCCAAGGCAGACAGCCGCTGTACGGGCTGCGGACTGTGTGCCCGGCGTTGTCCTGTGGGCGCGATTCCGGCTGAGCAGCCCCGGACGGTGGATAAGAGCAGGTGCATTTCCTGTATGCAGTGCGTCAGGCTGTGTCCCAGGCAGGCCCGGCATGTCAGCGCCGTCATGCTGTGGGTCGCGGAGAGAAAGCTGCGGGCTCAGTGCGCGGGCAGGAAAGAGAACAATACCTATTTCGCGGAACAATAAGAATCTGTATTCACAACCGCAGCACGCCGTATAGCTGGTCTTTTCCCCGCCACATGAGATTCTGCAACGGCCCCATCCGTGTGCCCGTCATCGGCGGGCTTAGCGCTGAAAGCGCCGCTTCACGGGAAAATCTCCTTGTCTGACGAGAAAAATCCTCGTCCTGCCGGCATCCTCAGGTTATGAATACAGGTTCTAAGGTGGAATGGAGGATTGAAGTACCATGAAAAAATTCCGGATGCCTACGGCGTACACAATTTTGTTCCTGCTGCTGATTTTGGTGGCGGCTGCCACCTGGGTGATCCCTGCCGGGGCCTACCAGCGCGCTGGGGAGGAGGAGGCCCCGGTGGCAGGAACCTATCAGAGTGTGGAAAGGCAGCCCCAGGGACCGGGGGAAGTGATTCTGGCCTCCTTCCAGGGGTTCTACGATGCGGTGGACGTGGCGCTGTTCATTTTGATGGTAGGCGGCTTCCTGGGGGTTGTGATGAAGACCGGAGCCATCGATGCGGGGGTCAGCAACGTCATCCGATTGCTGGGAGGAAAGGAGATCCTGCTGATTCCGGTATTGATGATCCTGTTCAGTTTGGGGGGGACCTCCTTCGGCATGTGGGAGGAGACCATGGCCTTTTACCCTCTTCTGATCCCCGTGTTCGTCTCGGCGGGCTACGATCCGCTGGTAGGCATCGCCGTGGTGCTGCTGGGCAGCGGGGCGGGCGTACTGGCAAGCACTGTGAACCCCTTCGCCACGGGCATTGCCTCCGGCTTCGCAGGGGTGAGCCTGGGGGATGGCCTAGCGGTGCGGCTGGTAATGCTGGTCCTCTTTGACGCGGTGGCTATCTGGTACGTGATGGCCTACGCCGCCAAGGTGCGCAGCCACCCGGAGAAATCCCTGACGGCCGGATTCAGCCATAAATTTGTTCGCCCGGCCGGGGGAGAGATCCCCACGCTCACCCTTCGCCGGAAGGTGACGCTGGCTCTTTTTGCGGTGGTGTTCCTGATTATGATTTACGCGGTGATCCCCTTTGATGAGATCGGTATCCCCATTCCCACCCTGGGATGGTGGTTCCCGGAGCTGAGCGGCCTGTTTCTGGTGGGCGGCATTGTTATCGGCCTGGCCTATGGCCTGGGGGAGGTGGATACTGCGGAGGCTTTCGTGGCCGGGGCGGCGGACTTGATCGGCGTAGGCTTTATCATCGGTATCAGCCGGGGCATCACAGTCCTGATGGATGGCGGGCAGATTACCGATACGGTGCTTTACTGGGGGGAGCGCGCCCTGGAGGGGGCGGGCTCGGTGGCCTTCATCCTGTTGGTGTATCTCATTTATATCCCGCTGTCGGTACTGATTCCCTCGTCCTCGGGGCTGGCCACCCTGTCCGTCCCCATTTTGGCCCCTCTGGGGGAGTTCGCCGGGATCGGCGGCAGCCTGATCGTCACTGCGTTCCAGTCCGCTTCGGGGCTGGTGAACATCGTCACGCCTACGGCGGCGGTGGTGATGGGCGGCTTGGCTCTGGGGGAGGTGCCCTACGACCGGTGGGTGCGGTTTGTGTGGAAATTGATACTGATTTTCTTTCTCCTGACCCTTGCATTTTTGGCGGTATCGGCTATTTTATAGACGCTTTTGTGTGTGTTATACTCATAGAAAAGCCGCCGTGCAGGAGGGACGTTCCATGAAAGTCATTGATATGCACACCCACATTTTTCCCGAAAAGATCGCCGCCAAGGCCACCATCGCTACGGCGGAGTACTTTGACCTGCCCGAGCCGCCCAACCACTACGGCAGCGTCAATGAGCTGCTGGAGGTTCTGGGACGTGCGCATATCGACTATGCCATGGTGTTTTCTGCCGCCACCACGGCTCATCAGGTGGAGCATATCAACCGCTATATTCTTTCGGAGACGGAGGCGCACCCGGGCCTCATCCCCTGCGGCACTCTCCACGCCGGGTATGAGGGCTACCGGGAAGAACTGCAATGGATGCGGGAACACGGGATATACGGGGTGAAGCTTCACCCGGAGTTTCAGCACTTCGCCCTGGACGACGAGCGGCTGTTTCCCATGTTTGAGGAGATGGAGCGCCAGGATATGTTCCTGATTGCCCACATGGGGGACCCGCGGGTGAATGTCTCCGGCCCCCGGCATATGATCCCCATCGCCGCAGCCTTTCCCCGGCTGCGGTGCATCGCCGCCCACCTGGGCAACTGGGGGGACTGGGATGTGGAGAAGATCCGCCCGTTGGCGAAGCTTCCCAACGTCTATACGGATATCAGCTCCTCCTTCAGCTATGTTGCGGACAAGGCTCCCCTCTACCCCATCCTGCGGGAGTACGACCCCACCCACGTCTTCTGGGGCTCGGACTATCCCATCTGGTGCCCGCAGAAGGAGCTGGACAAAGCCCTGGCCCTGGGGCTGGAGCAAACGTTCCTGGAGGACGTGCTGTTTAACAATTTTACCGCATTTTACCACTACAGGAAGCTCTGAGCGCCCGCTGCATATCTCCCTGCGCTTGCCCCGGCAGCTGATTTTCCGCCCAAGCTTCGCTAAACAGCCTTGCAGTCTGCCGGATGGCTGCGGTCTTTGGCCTCGTTGGGCAAAAATCCCCTTGCCAATCCCCGCGCGCCGAGATACGAAACAGGCTCTGTGAAAAGACCGGGGCCGCCGTCCGGAGGGACGGCGGCCTTTCTGCGGTTTCCGGCGGCGGACAGCTTACCGGTAAAAGCCGCCCCTCCGCTGCCGGACTGCGGCGGCAGGCGCGGCTACTTTTTCAAAACGGTATACCGGGGCCTGACGTTCCGCTTTTTAATGGAGTACAGGAAGATGCCCAGGAACAGTGCCGCCACGGCAGTACCGGCGGGATAGGCCACGATGGTGTTGTATGCTGCCACCCTGCCTCCGGAAAAGGTGTTTACCAACCGGCCCAGGCATTCGGGTGCCAAGATGAAATATGTAGCGGATACGGCGCTCATGAAAACGGCGGGGACGGCGGTGAGCCAATAGTTCTTCCTGTCATAAAAGAGGTACATGGACGCAGCCCACAGCACGATCATGGCCAAGGTCAGGTTGGTCCAGCTGAAGCAACGCCAGATCATAGCATAGTCGATGAAATCCATGGTGCTGCCGATGCCAAGGAATGCGCCCGCCCCCAGAACGGGGATGCAGAGAATCAGGCGGTTTTTGCAGCTGCGCTGGTCCAGCTTCAGCCAGCCGGCCAGCATCAGACGGGCGGAGCGGAAGGCCGTGCCGCCGGAGGCGATGGGGCAGGCGATGATGCCCGCCGCCGCCAGGAAGATCCCTGCGCCGCCCATGGTCTTGACGCACACATCAAAGACGGCTGCGGCCTGACTGCCGTCCAGAATGGCCTGGAGCCCGGTATTCAGTCCGCCGGTGATCGGATACAGGGCGCAGCCAGCCGCAGCCCAGATCAGGGCAATGATGCCCTCGCAGACCATTGCGCCGTAAAATACGGAACGGCCCTGCCGTTCGCTCTTCATGCAGCGGGCCATCAGAGGGGACTGGGCGGCGTGAAAGCCGGAAATGACGCCGCAGGCTGTGGTGACGAGCATGAAGGGAAACGGGGGTACTCCCGCAGGGTGCATACTGCGGAATCCGCTCCAGATTTCCGGAATGGTGTACTCAGGCCTGATAACGATGCCGCAGGCCACTCCTGCCGCCATAAGTATCAGACAGATACTGAAGATGGGGCAGACCCTGCCGATGAGTTTATCAATGGGGAAGAACGCGGCAACGAAGTAGTAAACCAGAATCACACTCAGCCAGAACCGGGCGGCGGTCAGCATTCCCTCCGCGCCGCTTTGCCGGAGCAGAGTGACGATCAGGCCCGCAGGGCCCACGGCGAACGCGGCGCCCAGCAGGATCAGCAGTACCAGACTGAGTACACGCGTGATATTCTTGACGGCGCTGCCCAGATATATGCCGGCGGTCTCGGAGATGGCGCTGCCGCCGGTACGGGTACTCATCATACCGGCAAAGTAGTCGTGGATGCCGCCGGCCAGCAGTGTGCCGAAGGTGATCCACAAAAAGACCATCGGGCCCCATAGAGCGCCCTGCAGCGCGGCAAAGACAGGGCCCGGGCCCGAAATATTTATCAGCTGCAGCAAAAACAGTTTCCATCGGGGCAGTACCGCATAGTCCACGCCGTCACTGCTCTTGACAGCGGGAGTATCGCGGTCATCGGGAGCGAAGGTGTTGCTCGCAAGCTTGCCGCAGACAAAATACCCGTCGATCAGAATTGCGAGACAGACAAAGAAACTAACCATAAAACCCCTCTTCACACAAACAGCTGGCGGTATTTGGGCACTCATCACAAATAAGCCCCCTGATATACCCACTAATTTGGTGCTATTATACCGCCGGCAAGCGGTTATGTCTAGCATTTTTCCGGCGTGCCGGACCAAACTGTCTGATTTCACAAAAGAAGCTGAAATTTTTCGTCAATTATTCTGTTTCTACTCCTTGCAAACCGGGAAAATTTGGGGTATAGTGTATTTAGTTAAAATTGTGTCAATATAACCTCAGGAGGCGGATGACCTATGGGACATTTCGATCATGACCACGGACACGCCCACGGCGAGCATGTCCACGAACACACCCATACTGACGAACACGGCCAGCCCTATACCCACACCCACCAGCACACCCACACCGGCGAGCATCACCATGCCCACGGAGGCGAGCAGACCATTGCAGTGCTGCAGTATATGCTGGAGCATAACATCCACCACGCTAAGGAGCTGAGCGATATGGCCGGAGGACTTTCCGGAGAGGCCCGCCACCAGCTGCTCCACGCGGTGGAGTCCTTTGACCAGGCCAACGGCTATCTGTCGGCGGCGCTGGAGGAGCTGAAAAAATAAAAGACTTCCCTTTGGAAAAGGAGTGGACCCTATGTGCCTTTCTACTATCTACAGGAACGAGAAGCAGGAGGAGAACATCCTCTGCAAATTCGTGGCCAGCATCAACGTGGACGGCGACCAGCTGATCTTCGAGGATGTGATGGGCATGAAGACCACCATTACGGGCCGTCTGGTCAGCGCGGACCTGACGGCAGGCAGCGTTATCGTGAAGGCTGAATGAGATGATGAAGGAGTATGAACTCTGCTGTGAGATTTTTAATCAGTGCAGCAACAACCAGATGCGGGACGTGGATTTTCAGGAGGTGTCCGTGGAGGACACGGACGCCTACATCCGCGCCCTGGAGCCCCGGGCGGAGATCCAGCGGGAGGACCTCAGCGACGGCGCTGTGGTGTATCACACCAACACCGCCGGGCTGCTGAAGCGGTACAGTTTTACGCCGGTCTGAGAACTTGTACTTGCGACTATTAAATACTGTCGGACCGGCAGACAGATTTCAGAGGATTTTATCATGGCAGTACAAACGTCTTCCCAGGAAACGATCAACACATTGAACGCGATATTTGCCAAGCATAAAAACGAACGGATCTGTGTTTTGGCGACGCCATGCTGCGGGAAGACGACCCTGCTGAGGCAGATCCCGGACTGCATCGATCTGGATGATGAGTTGTGGCCGCAGCTGACTCCGGAGGAAGCTGCTTTTATCACCCAAAAGCCTTGGACGAATGAGATCGGGAACTTTATCGATCGGCTGGTCTATCAGAAAATATCGGTAAAGCCTGGGCATCCGTTGTTCACGACGATCATTGTAGACTGCGATGCGGTGATCTATCTGGACATCAGCGACCAGTTATTGGCGGAACATTGCAGAAAGCGGGAAAGCAGTTTTACAGACGCAAAAAATGTAAAAGAATCGATCGAAGAAGACTGGAATGCCCATAGAAAAAAGGGCGGGAAAGTATTTTATTATCTGGTTGTAACAGAATAATTGTGCTGCCGGTATCCTGCCCTTTACCGGCAGGTAGAACCCAAGTGTCCCATGCGGCGGAGCCGCAAAAAATATATTTCACATATGGAGGACGATTATATTATGAGCGTAGCCGACATTTTTGAAGAGAGATCAGCATTTTCCTTTGAAGTGTTCCCCCCCAAGACGGACGTTGGCATGGAGAAGCTGTGCGGCACCGGCGGCGTGCTGGAGCAGCTGTATACCCTGAATCCCGACTATATCTCCTGCACCTACGGCGCGGGCGGCACCAACGTGGGCAAGAACCTGGAAGTTCTGGACAAGATCCAGAAGGACGGCAAATGCACCCCCGTCACTCACTTCACCTGCATCGGCAACACCCGTGAAGGCATCAAGGAGCAGCTCCAGACCTATCTGGATCACGGCATCGATCATATGCTGGCGCTCCGTGGCGACCTGCCCTTCGGCTGGACCGGCACCGGCGGCGACCTGCACTACGCCACCGAGCTGGTGAAGTTCGTGCGCAAGGAATTCGGCGACAAGTTCACCATCGCCGTGGCCGGCTCCCCCGAGGGCCACATTGCCTGCCGCAGCCTGGAGGCGGATATCGGCTTCCTCAAGCAGAAGCAGGACGAGGGCGCGGATTACATCATGACCCAGCTGTGCTGGGATATGGACCAGTTCAAGTATTGGCTGGAGGCCATCCGCAATGCCGGTATCTGGATGCCCGTGGACGTGGGCATCATGCCCATCCTGGACATGTCCGCCACCATCAACATGGCCCTCAGCCGCAACGGCTGCGTCATGCCCCGCAAGCTCTGCGAGATCATCTCCAAGAACTGGATCTTCCCCAACCCCTTCGACAAGGAGCCCTTCGACGCAGACGTGGCCGGCAAGAAGGCCAGCTTCAAGGAGGCGGGCATCGAGTACACCATCAACCAGATCGACGAGTACCGCGCCTGCGGCATCGACGGCATCCACCTGTACGCCCTGAACAAGTACGAGGACGTGGCCCGCATCGTGAAGGAGAGCGGCATCGTAGACCTCTAAGCAGCAAAGCGAGGACGCCGCGCCGCTGGCGCGGCGTCCCCTCCCCCGATTTCCAATGAACAAAAGGAGAGATCAGCTATGGCCCAAACCATCGCGCTGGCCGGCAAGGGCGGCGTAGGAAAGACGACGATCTGCGGGATGCTCATCGAGTATCTCTGCGAGAAGAAGAACGGCCCCGTCTTGGCCGTGGACGCCGACGCCAACAGCAACCTCAACGAGGTGCTGGGAGTAGAGGTGGAGGAGACCCTGGGCGATATCCGGGAGGACATCGCCCGGGCGGAAATGGCCGCCGAGCAGGTGATCCCCAAGGGGATGACCAAGGCGGACTACGCCGAGATGCGCTTTTCCGACGCCCTGACGGAGGCGGACGATTTCGACCTTCTGGTCATGGGCCGCACCCAGGGGAAGGGCTGCTACTGCTTTGTCAACGGCCTGCTGACCTCCCAGGTGGCCAAGTACGCCAAGAACTACCGCTATATCGTGGTAGACAACGAGGCGGGGCTGGAGCATCTGAGCCGGGGCGTCCTGCCCCAGGTGGATACCATTCTGCTGGTCAGCGACTGCTCCCGGCGGGGCGTCCAGGCGGCGGGGCGGCTCAGCGAGATGATCGTGGATCTCAAGCTGGGCGCGAAGGAGGTGGGGCTCATCATCAACCGGGCCCCTAACGGCGAGCTGAACCCCGGCGTTCGAGAGGAGATCGACAAGTACGGCATGAAGCTCATCGGCGTCGTCCCCCATGACGACACCGTGTACCAGTATGACGCGGAGGGAAAGCCCTCCGTCACCGTGCCCGGCGACAGCCCGGTGAAGCAGGCGGTGCATCGCATCTTTGACGGGCTGACGCTGTAAGCGGAATGCAAGGGATGTTCCGCGTACCGCTGGTAGATTTTCGCATAAACGGACTAGGCTCCGACATGCACCCTTGCGCCGGACCCTCATGCCGAGTGCCGCGAGGCAGCCGGCAGGCTGCCGGGACGTTCGTTGCCGCACAGCGGCAATGACATCCCTCGACAGGACCGTGGACAGGAGTACGCGGCGGCATCGGCCCAAGGCGCTGGCGGTAGAA
>JAAZZJ010000541.1 GCA_014237695.1 Oscillospiraceae bacterium
TTCCCCCGTTGTCCCGCCCTGGTACGTTGTAAATGCCTTTTCCCCATTCAGTCGGATGGAAGAAAGGACTGTCGTTGTCTGCGGTGTATTCAACGGGGCATGATCCACTGCTCTTTGGGATGAAAGTGCCCGTCCATACAGGCGGGTCAGGTTCGTATTGACACCGCTCTCGTCCAAAAACACCAAATGTTCCACCATATCAGGTCGTATCGTCTTTTTCCATTCTTTGCGCTTCTCCTGCACATCGAATACGGTCACGCTCGCTTGCATAGAGTGATTTCTTTTTCAGAGTATAGCCCATTGCGTTGATTGCCCGCTCTACAGTACTATAGCTTGCGGAAAGGCTCAGCTTCTCCCGGATTTCTTCGATTGTGATGTCCGGTTTTTCATCAATACACTGACGGATATTTTCTTTATCTTCTGCCGTCAGAACCGGCTTCCGGCCTCGCTGGCTGGTTCGCAAGGCCACACTGCCTGTTTTCCGTTTCTGTCCGGCCAGCCGGTATACTG
>JAAZZJ010000542.1 GCA_014237695.1 Oscillospiraceae bacterium
TGGCTGGACAGCTCCGCCGCCATGGCGGTCATCTTCATTCCAACCAGCATGTCAATGGTTGCCTGGAGTACCATCAGCCCTCGCCTCCCTTCCGGAAATAGGAGGCTCCGCGTGTAATGCCGAAGCGGTTGGAATCGTTGGGCTTGTCCTGCGGGGCTGCTTTCGCGGGCCGGTCCTGGCCGTTTTTCAAGAGGCTGCTAATGTTGCGGACAGAGGGCGCTGCGCTGTACGCAAGGATCCGCCCACAGGCGTTTTCCAGACGCTCTCTGCCATAGCGCTCTCCCAGCTTTGTCAGGCTGGCACAGGCTTTGTAGCCCTGCTCCGGGGCTGTCCCGGAGGTCAGGAAGTGTTGGATCACCTTCTCCGTCATGGGTCCCACAGACATGGCCCAGCGGCTGAAATCGCCGGCGTTATATGTCAGATACTTCTGGTGCGCCAGCGGCATATGCTCCAGCTTTACCAGCGGCTCGCGCTGGATCGTCTGCAAGCGGCGGTGGCTGGCGACAC
>JAAZZJ010000543.1 GCA_014237695.1 Oscillospiraceae bacterium
TAGTAGGGTGTGATGAGCAGCAGCCCGTCGGCTCCCAGGGTCTCCGCCCGGAGGCTCTTCTCCAGCATGGTCTGGGTGGAGTTGGACCCGGTACCGGCGATGACGGGTACCCGGCCAGCCGCAGTCTCAATAACGCAGCGCAGGACCTCATCGTCCTCCTCGTGGGTCATGGTGGAGCTTTCGCCGGTGGTGCCCAGGGTCAGGATGGCGTCCGTGCCGCTGGCCACGTGCCATTCGGTGAGTTCCCGGAGCTTGTCAAAGTTCACCGAACCGTCGGCGTGGAAAGGGGTGACCAGGGCCACAATGGAGCCCTTCAGGTTGCGGATGTCCATAAGCAGAATTCCTCCTAGAAGTGTAAAAAAGGTCTTCAATCAGAAATTTTTCCCGCCGCCGCGCGGAAATGCGGGAAGCGCAGAGAAATAAAGCGCGAGCGGAAAATTCTTTTTTCTTAGAGCCTGTTTAATATCTCCCCGCGCACGTCTTGACGGCGGATTTTCCGCCC
>JAAZZJ010000544.1 GCA_014237695.1 Oscillospiraceae bacterium
TCATACGCTGGAATGCCGGACGGTTGAAATTACGCCCTGTGAAACCGTCGTCCACATAAAACTCGCAGTTGAACATGCCGTTCTTTTCCGCATAATCCTTGAGCAACAGTTTCTGGTTGCTGATGCTCATGCTCTCGTTGTCTTTCCCATCCTCAAGTGAAAGGCGGCAGTAGAGGGCGGTAATAAGTGGACTGGTGTTTTTAGAATTGATTTTCCTGTTCATAAGTTCTCTCCTTTATGAACAGGGACACGATACCATTATACTACCATGCCCCCGCCCCGATTTCAACAAAATTTTTCAAAAACCTGCCCGCCCGTTTTTCAGGAAATGCGCCGCACCTCTTGAAATGTGTTCCTCCGTTTTTTTCTCTATAAGCTGCTCAAAGGCTTCCTGCATGGTCTGTGTGCCGCAAAACTCCCTCGTCACTACAAACCTTGTCTGTGCCTTATTCCTTTTTCTATCTGTTTTATTTTCCATGCCCGTCATCATAAATCCACCC
>JAAZZJ010000054.1 GCA_014237695.1 Oscillospiraceae bacterium
GACACGCGGCTTCTTGCCGCCAAGGTACACGGCCTCCGTGATGCACTCGTCGAACATTCTCGATGGCGGCCCTATGGTGATTATCGCGGGACGGAAAATTTCACACCGCGCGCGGGCCTGGGCGGCGGCGGCGGCGATGACGCCCTGGTGGCTGTGGGTTTCGCTCATGGCGTCCAATTTCCGCCGGTCGCACTCCACCACAACCGCGCCGGCCTTCCGGGCCTGGGCGGCGATGCGGCTCAGGGTGTGGTCCGTCTCGCCCCGGACGATGTAGAGCTTATCCAGGGCGGTTCCGGCCCGCAGGGCCTCGGTGACCGCGTTGCGGCCTTCGATATACATTCCGCCAGAGGGCCGGTCTTCAAATTCACGCATAAGAACTCCTTTTGGCGGGCGGAAAACCCTGCCGCCGCCGTACATAAACGGTAATACGGCTACAGTATACCACAAAACCGGGGGGTTGCGAAAGGGGTATTCACAGAAATTTCACAGAAAATCTACAGACAGTCCTTGTGGCGGAGGCGATTTTGTGATAGGATGCACAGTAGACGTCTGCGGGCATCGTGTGTGTGCCCGAAGAATAGAAGGAGAATGAGATGGACAACAATCAAAACAATAACCCAAATAACAACAAAAATAAGAAAAATGTCAACGGTCTGCTGATCCTGGTGGCCTGGGCCATCGTGCTGACGGTGGTGTTCAACTACCTCTCCGCCGCCAGCCGGCAGGCCAATACTGCGGCCTCCACCCATGAGATCCATTACAGCGAGTTTCAGGATCTGGTGGAGGAGGGCGTGGTGGAGGAGGTACTCTTTGCCGACGGGCAGATCCGCCTCACCACCAAGGAGGGCTACGTATACACCGACGAGGAGGGCAATACCTACGACAAGAACTTTACCCTCTTTACCATGCAGCTCACGGACCCTGACGTGGTGGACTTTCTGCGGGAGAACGGAGTAAAGAACTATACACGGCCCTACGTACCGGAGATGTCCCCCATCCTGGAGTTCATGATCGCCTACATCCTGCCCATGGTGCTGTTCATCGGGGCCGTTATGCTGTTTATGAACCTCATGGCCCGGAAGGGCGGCGGCATCGGGGGCATCGGCAGCGTGGGCAAGTCCAACGCCAAGGTCTACATGGAGAAGACCACCGGCGTCACCTTCAGCGACGTGGCCGGACAGGATGAGGCCAAGGAGTCCCTGGTGGAGATCATCGACTTCCTCCACAACCCCGGCAAGTACACTGCCATCGGCGCGAAGCTCCCCAAGGGCGCGCTGCTGGTGGGCTCCCCCGGTACTGGCAAGACCCTGCTGGCCAAGGCCGTGGCGGGGGAGGCGGGGGTGCCCTTTTTCTCCATCTCCGGCTCAGGATTCGTGGAGATGTTCGTGGGCGTGGGCGCCAGCCGGGTCCGGGACCTGTTCCAGGAGGCGGCCAAGGTAGCCCCCTGCATCATCTTCATCGATGAGATCGACGCCATCGGCAAAACGAGAGATTCCCGCTTCGGCGGCGGCAACGATGAGCGGGAGCAGACCCTCAACCAGCTCCTGGCGGAGATGGACGGCTTCGATCCCAGCAAGGGCATCATTGTCCTGGCGGCCACCAACCGGCCGGAGGTGCTGGATAAGGCTCTGCTGCGCCCGGGACGGTTCGACCGGCGCATTACGGTGGACCGGCCCAATCTGGCGGGGCGGCTGGCGACCCTCCAGGTCCATACCCGGAAGATCCGCATGGCGGAGGACGTGGACCTGAACAAGATCGCCCAGGCTACCGCCGGGTGCGTGGGCGCGGACCTGGCCAACACTGTCAACGAGGCGGCCCTGCGGGCGGTGCGCCAGGGGCGGCATGCGGTCAATCAGGAGGACCTTCTGGCCTCCTTCGAGGTGGTCATCGCCGGCGCGGAGAAGAAGGGCACCGTCATCACCGAGCAGGAGAAGAAGATCATCGCCTACCACGAGGTAGGCCACGCCCTTGCGGCGGCGAAGCAGAAGAACGCCCAGCCGGTAACCAAGATTACCATCGTGCCCCACACCGAGGGGACGCTGGGCTACACGCTCCACCTGCCGGAGGAGGAGAAGTTCCTCATGAGCCGGGACGACATCCTCACGGAGATCCGCACCCTGCTGGCCGGCCGGTGCGCCGAGGAGCTGGTATTCAACACCCAGACCTCCGGCGCGGCCAACGACATCGAGCGGGCCACGGAGCTGGCCCGGAATCTGGTGGCCCGGTTTGGCATGAATGAGAAGTTCGGCATGATGGCTCTGGGCAGCGTTCAGAGTCAGTATCTGGAGGGCGGGTACAGCATGAACTGCGCCCAGGAGACTTTCGCCCTGGCGGACAGGGAAGTGGTGAATCTGCTCCGGAAGTGCCATGACGAGGCCAGGGCCCTGCTGGAGGAGAACCGGGAGATGCTGGACAAGATCGCCGGATACCTCTTCGAGAAGGAGACCATCACCGGCGCGCAGATGATGGCGATTCTGGACGGCCGGGACCCGGACAAGGAGGACTTCTACGGGGTGCCCGCCAGGAACGATGGGGCCATTGAGCCTCCGGCGAAGCATATCAATATTGTCAGCGAACCCATCCCCATGCCTGCGGTGTCTGTGGAACCGGAGGACACGGCGCAGGACGGCGGAGATGAGCGGACGCAGGAGTAAGATATTTGCAGGCGGTGAACGCCGGCTGGCTCTGTCCATCCAGCATCCCCCGCCTATGGAATACAGATTCTATACAAAGCGGCGGAGCCCGAAAACAGGACTCCGCCGTTTTTCTCATTTGTTTTCACGAAAAAAATTGATACGTGGGTGATCCTGTGATATAATTAGCTCGATCAAGAAAAATTTGGGAGTGGTAAAATGGACAGACCTGTGACAACATTGTTTATGCTGATGTCGGTCGATGGAAAAATCAGCACCGGCGCATCGGACGATTTGGATGTAGATAAAGATTTCCCCCGAATTGCAGGGGTTAGCGAGGGCTTGCACCAATACTACGAAATAGAGCAGACAACAGATTTATGGACGCTCAATTCCGGCCGGGTTCAAGCCAAAATCGGCGTCAATACAAAGAAAACACCAGACAGAACGCCTGTATCTTTTGTGGTAATCGATAACAGGCATTTGAATGAAAACGGTATACGGTATTTTTGTGCCTTATCAAAACAGTTTGTGCTGATTACCTCAAACGCAAAGCACCCGGCATTTCACATAGAGGAAGGTAATTTTCATATCCTGTATCAAAAGGAATTATCGCTAAAGGATGCACGGATAAAGCTTAAATCGGAATATGGCTGTGAGAGAATAACGATACAGACCGGTGGGACGCTGAACGGCTTGTTTCTGCGCGAAAAACTGTTTGACTATGTGGATATTGTGGTTGCTCCGGTTTTGATTGGCGGCAAGGATACCTCTACTTTAATTGACGGTAAATCCTTGCTTTCACAAGAGGAATTGTCAGAATTAGGCGTTCTGAAGTTACAGGAATGCACGGTTTTGGAGAACTCATACCTGCGTCTGCGCTATGAGGTGATTCACTGATACATCCCCATTTGTTAAGCGGCCGGGCGCGCTGAAGAAAGCGCGGCAGAAGGTATTGCCATCGATTCAGGAGGAGAGCCAATATGCTTGACAGGATACCGGACAGAGAAGAAATGACAGCTTTGGTTGGGGAATCCTTATATAACGTATGGGGTAAGCTGTGCGCTTCAATTGACGAAAAATATGAAATGGAGCGTTTGTGGGGCACAGGCGGCAAAGCGTGGAAATATGAATATAAATACCGCCGGGGCGGCAAAACGCTGTGCGCCTTGTACGCAAGGGAAAACTGCATAGGTTTCATGATTATTTTGGGGAGAGACGAACGGCTCAAATTTGAAGCGGACAGGGGAAATTACACAAAAGAAGTGCAGGAAATATATGACGGGGCGCAAACCTACCACGATGGGAAATGGATCATGTTTGAGCCGGTGGATACATCTTTGTTTCACGACTTCATCAGATTGCTGGGAATCAAAAGGAAGCCGAACAGGAAGTAAAGATTTGGGTCACACAGCGCCTGTTCTGCCGGGCTGAATTTGGCATAGGCCGCTATTTGCAGGCCGCGCTTTTCAACGAAAATTTTGCAGGAGGAAGAGAATATGGAATACCTTACATTGGGAAAAACCGGGCTGAAGGTCTCCCGGGTGGGTCTGGGGGGCATCCCCATCCAGCGCGTCGATGCGGAGGCGGCGAGAAAGCTCCTGGACGCGGTGGAAGCTGCGGGCATCAATTTCATCGACTCCGCCCGGGGCTACAGCGTCAGCGAGGAGCTGATCGGCCAGGCCATTGAGGGCCGCCGGGACAAGTTTATCCTGGCGACCAAGACGATGAGCCGTGACAGGGAGGGCATGGCCCGGGATATTGAGACCAGCCTGAAAAACTACCGCACGGACTACATAGACCTCTATCAGGTCCATAATCCGTCCCTCCGGCAATTAGAGCAGATCTGCGCTCCCGGCGGGGCGCTGGAGGCCCTGACGGAGGCCCGGGAGGCCGGAAAGATCGGTCATATCGGCCTCACCGCCCACTCGCCGGAGGTGTTCGAGCGGGCCCTGGAACTGGATTGGGTGGAGACGGTGATGTTCCCCTACAACATCGTGGAGACCCAGGCGGCAGAGCTGATGGAGCGGGCCAGGAAGCAGAATGTGGGCTTCATCAACATGAAGTCCCTGTCCGGCGGAGCCATTGAGGACGCGCGGCTGGCCATCCGTTTTGCCGCCGCCAATCCCAATGTCACCGTGGTCCTGCCCGGGATGTACTCCCCGGAGGAGGTGGCGGAGAACACAGCCGCCGCGTCCGATCCCTCTCCGCTGACGGTAGAGGAGCTGGAGAAAGCGGAAAAGCTGCGCCGGGAGCTGGGCGCCAGCTTCTGCCGCCGGTGCGGGTACTGCGCGCCCTGCACCGTGGGGATCGACATTCCCAACAACTTTGTGTTCCACGGCTACCTCAGCCGGTATGGGCTGGCGGACTGGGCCAGGAGCCGGTATGGAGCCCTGGCCGCCCACGCGTCGGACTGCGTGGGGTGCGGTGCCTGCGAGGAGCGCTGCCCCTATCAGCTGCCCATCCGGGAGATGCTGAAAAAGGTGGCGGCGGACTTCGGCATGTGACGGGAACTTTTGGACAGAAGAAGAGGGCGGACCGAAAATATCCGGTCCGCCCTCAGCCATTTTTTCCGTCGAACTTTACCGGTTTTCAAGTGGGCTGACTATATCAGGCCAGGGCCTCCTCGAACTGCCTGACCAGCTGCTCCTGATAAAAGGGCTTATCGATAAAGCCTTTCGCGCCGATGGCCTTGGCCCGCTCAAAGGTGTCGCCGTAGGCCAGGGAGGAGATCATGACAATCCGCGCCTCCGGATGCTCCTTCAGGATGATCTCAGCGGCGTCCAGACCGTCCATGCCCTGCATGATGATATCCATGGTCACCAGATCGGGCTGCACCTCGGCGTACCGGGCGATGGCATCCTCACCGCTGCGGCAGTAGGCCGCAATCTCATATTCCGTGCCCGCCAGGACATCCTCCAGCTGGACACGGACCAGCCGGGAGTCGTCCACTACCATAATTCGTTTGCTCATCTGCTGTATACCCTCCTGTGTCATGCTTTGCCTGCTGCTGCCCCGTCCTCCTGGGAACAGGGTACGTGGTGAATGAGCTGCGCGCCCTCGCGCTGCCCGTTGGAGTAGGTAAGTACAAACTGAACCTCCTGTCCCTCCGGTTCGTAGCGCCCGCTGTGGAAGGTGGGCGGATTAAAATGGGCGGGGACCTGGGTTTCCTGGAACATGGCTCTGGCGATCCGGCCGCAAAGGACGTTGAAGTATTCTTTGCTGAACTCCTCCAGGTCCTCGGCGCTGATGGATTCCTCGTGGAAGGAATTGCAGGCCATGCGGGAGAGAAGACTGGTATCCGCGCAGAGGGTGAGGCTGGTGTGAAAACCCTGGTCAAAGGTGATGTGAACCGTACACAGGTCCTCCCCCGGAGGCATATCCTCCTGCTGAAGGCGTACGCCGGCAGTCCGCTCCGTCACGTCCTGGACCGCCTGGTCCAATATCCGCTCCAGCTCCTCCTGGGTCATGGCGGTATTCATACGGCAATCCTCCCTGCTTCGTTATGGCTGAACACGGTCCTGCCCGGCGGCGTCCGGCTCCAGGACCCGCCGGATTCTGCTGAGCAGGTCGCCGGCGAGGAAGGGCTTCAGGATATAGTCACAGATGCCCAGCTTGCTGCTCTCCAGTACGGAATTTTTGTCCTCCATGCCGGTGAGCATGATAACCGGCACATCGGAACGGTTTTCCATGGCCCGGATGTCCCGCAGGGTCTCCAGGCCGTCCTTGGGGGTCATGCGGATGTCCAGCAGGATCAGGTCCGGCTTCTCCTTCTCCAGGTACCGCAGGGCGCGCACGCCGGAGTTGACCGTGATGACGTCGTAATACTTGCCCAGGGTGTCCGATATCCGCGATAGGATGATGGCCGCGTCATCCACCGCTAAAATCCGTTTCTTAGCGTACTCCTCTGTTGGAATCATTTGCTCCCATCCTCCTCTTCAAGTCTGTTGAGCAGCTGACGCAGCAGCTCCTCGGCATTATCATCCTCATACAGCTTAAGCTGTGCCTGTATATTTAGAAAGCTGTCCTCCGCATCCTGAGGCATGGCGTGCAGCAGAAGGTCCTCCACAATGGCGGCGCACTCCTGGGAGCGGAAATTCTCCAGCTTCTCCAGCGCCTCGCCGGTCCGGGTCCGGAGTTCCTCCGGGGACAGGGCGGGCAGCTTTTCCGCCTGCGCGCTCTGACGCCGCTGTGCCAGGAAGGAGCCGATCTCCGCCAGAAGGGCCTCGTAGGTTTCCAGCAGCGGCGGGAAGTCCCGGGCGATCAGGGCGGCGTCCCCAGCTCCGGCGGCCTCCTCCTGAGCCCGGGCCATGGCGGACAGCTCCATGGCGCCGATGTTGGCCGAGGCGCTCTTGAGGGCGTGGACCTCCACCTGATAGCGGGAGATGTCCGAACCGGCCAGCTCCTGCAGCAGGGCGGCCTTGCGTTCGCCGTCCATATGGTAGAGTTCCAGCAGATCCAGGAAGCCCTCCTCATCGCCGGAGAAGTAGTGTGCGGCGGCGTCCATGTCGATGCCGGGAATGGAGATGGAGGAGGGGTCCAGAGGCCTGCCTGCCGGTTCGCCGTCTCCTGTCTGCCTGCGCTCCTCCGGAACCCAGCGCAGCAGCAGCTGGTGCAGCTCGCGCCGGTCCAGGGGCTTGGCAATAAAGTCCTGGAAGCCGCAGGCCAGGAAGCGCTCCCGCATTCCCTCCATGGCGTTGGCGGTGAGGGCGATCATAACGGGGGCGCACCCGTTCTCGCCGCAGTCCCGGCGGATGATCTCCGCGGCCTCGATGCCGTCCATCATAGGCATCATGTGGTCCATGAAGATCATATCATACCGGGCGCCGCGCACCATCTCAATGGCCTCGGGGCCGCTCCCGGCCTCGGACAGGTCGAAGGCGTAGCCCTTCAAAAAGCCCCGGGCAACCTTGCGGTTGACTACGTTGTCGTCTACAATGAGTACCTTGACGTCCGGGGCGGCAAAGACCTCCCCGCGCTCCAGTTCTGCCTGGAACACCTCCGGCACCTCCGCGATAGAGCGCCGGTCCACGATCTTCTGGGGAATGGTGATGGTCACCGCCGTCCCCTGGCCGTAGGTGCTTTCCACACGGATGACACCGCCCATCAGCTCCACCAGGTGCTTTACGATGGCCAGGCCCAGGCCGGTGCCCTCCACGCTCCGGTTGCGCTTGGAGTCCACCTGGCGGAAGTCCTCGAAGATTTTCGCCAGGTCCTCCTCCCGGATACCGCAGCCGGTGTCCTCCACCCGGAAGGTAATCAGTTCCTCGTCCTCCTTCTCGCCGGGCTGTCCGGTGACGTAGGCGCGGACGTAGCCCTCCTTGGTGAACTTGATGGCGTTGTTGAGGATGTTGATGAGGATCTGCTTGATCCGCCCCTCGTCGCCGTTGTAGCGGCAGGGGAGGGAGCTGTCGCACTCGTACTTCATGATGAGCCCCCGTTTGGAGGCGGCCATGTCCATCATGCCCACCACTTCGCCCACCACGGTTTTCAGGTGGTAATCCGTATACACCAGCTCCATCTTGCCCGCCTCTACCTTGGACAGGTCCAGAATGTCGTTGATGATGGCCAGCAGGTTCTTGGCGGCGGACTGTACGTCCTTGGCGTGGGTGTAGATCTGGGGGTCTCCGCACTCCTCCATGATGATGTCGTTCAGGCCGATGATGGCGTTCATGGGGGTGCGGATCTCGTGGGACATATTGGCCAGGAACTCGCTCTTGGCAATGCTGGCCTTCTCTGCCTCCTGACGGACCCGCTTGATCTCGTTGATATAGGCCTTGATGTCCGTCATGTCCAGAATCAGGATAACACAGCCCTGCTTCCGGCCGTTTTCCCCGATGATCTGTTTGCTGTGGCTCTCATAGTGCTGCCCGTTGATGGAAAAGCTTTGGGGAACGTCCTCGTTGAGCATCTCCTCCCGGAAGCCCTCCAGCACCCGGATATTTTCTCCCAGCTTGTGCGCGGGCAGGCGGGTAAAAATGTGGGCCGCGGCCCGGTTGTAGCTGACCAGGCGGTCGTGGTCGTCCAGGGCGATCACGCCGTCCCCCAGGCTTTCCAGAACCTTATCCGCCGCCAGATGGCGGAAATCGTAATTCCGGCGGCTCCACACCACGATGACCACCATGGCCATGGCGAGGGCCAGAGTCACCGGGGTGAGATCGAATACGGCTACCAGCTTGCACACATAAAGAACCAGTACGATCACGGGCAGGGTGGAGATGGCGAGAATGGTCTTATACTGGCGGCTGACCTGCTGGTCGGAGCGGAGGCGCACCGCCCGCACCAGGGTATGTATGGAGAGAATATAGGGGATGAGGACGCGGGTGACCATGAACAGGGAGTACAGGGGACCGTAGGCGATGCGGACATAATGGAACCCGTCCGCGGTGGACAGCCATTGAAAGGACTCATAGAAAAGGCCGTTCCAGTTGAAGAACACCGTGGGCAGCACACAAAAGTTGATGAGGCCCAGGATGCGCAGCAGCTTTTTCGGCGGAGGCGCGTAGCAATAGGTATAGGTGAACCAGCTGTAGCACAGAGGGACAAAGGCGGAGCCCACGTTCTCCACTGTGACCGCTGCTACAGCGGCCTCCATGGTGGGAGCGGTCAGCTCCAGGAGATAGCCGACATTCTGCACAAGACAGCCGCACATGATGAAGATCAGCAGCTTCTGTTCCCGGGCTCCGTCGCCGTTGAGCAGCAGGACCAGCGCAATGAAGGTCAGGGTGATGCCAAAGCATTCCAGACCCATGACAAAATTTACCATAGGTTGCATCCACCGTCCGTATTGTTGTCCGGCGGCAGCGCGGTCCGTAAATGCGCCCGAAAGGGAGAAAGAGGGCTTTCACGGAGGCTTTCGCGCCGGTTTTGGGGATATTCCCTGACCATAATAGTACATTGCCGCCGGGATGTCAAGAAATACCTGGGATTTCCGGATCTGCGGCGGTCATCCCCTTGATTTTCTGGACAGGTCATAGGGACGGGTGATAGAAAAAGACACGATGCGGCCTTCTTTTTCTGCCCTGTCAATAGAAAACGGCGGCCTTGAAAGCTGTTGTTTCAAAACCGCCGTCTGGTATTTGTTTTTGTTCTGAACGCGGCTTACCGCCAGCTGCTGCGCGCCTCCTGGCAGGCAAAGCTCCGCTTTGTGCCAAAGGCCGGCCAGTGACCGCCGCGGCCGGTTACTCGCCGGCCTGCCCGCTGCTCGGTTTGCGGTAACGCTCCAGCAGAGCGCCAAGATCCTCCTGGCGCAGGAGAAGGAGAAGCAGGACATACGCCGCTGCCGCCGCCGCGCCCAGGCCTGCGCATTTGACCACCAGCAGCAGCTTGCCCTCGCTGCCGCTGAGGACCATGCCTGTGGCCAGCCAAAGCGCGCCTCCGACGGCCAGGGCGGCGAGAAGACTCTTGCACAGAGGGAGGAGGGGGATACCGCCGGTCTTCCACAGGAACAGGACGGCCATCACCAGAGCGCCCAGGGTAATGGACACCGCCGTGGCCCCGGCCAGTCCCGCGCCGCCCCAGCGGGAGGCAAACAGCCGGTTCAGGCACCAGTTGCACGCCAGGATGCCGCCGTTGACCAGCAGGGGAACCAGAGTCCGCTCCATGGTGTAATAGGCCTTGCTCAGCAGATCCAGCACGCAGAAGCCCGCCATGGACAGGGCATAGATGGTGAAGATGCTCCCGGTAGCGGCGGTGGAGGAGGCATCGAAGCTTCCGCCCTCAAACAGCACGCGGACGATGGGGGTGCCGAAGGCCGCCAGGACGGCGGAAATGGGCAGGATCAGCAGCAGCGTGCTGCGCAGTACCCCCCAGATATACCGCCGGTAGGCCGCGCCGCCGCCGGAGGCGTACTCCTGACTGAACTTGGGAAAGAGTACCGTACTGATGGAGTAGATGAGGGTGGTGGTCAGGGGGGTGAAGAGCTTGTCGGCGTAGTAGAAAGCGCTGGTGGGACTGCCGGTGAGCTGGGCGGTCATGGAGGAGTCCTGGAGGTAGCAGAAGAGGAAGATGGAAGTGGTCAGCACCGTCACCAGAGCGGTTTTCAGAAACGTCTTCACATAGTCCGCCTGAAGCTCCAGAACGGGACGGTACCGGTAGCCCTCTCTGAGGGAATAGGGGACCGTCATGGCAAACTGCAGCAGCCAGGCCAGAGCCACCGCGATGACATACCCGCCTACGCCCAGCTCTCCGGCAAAGACGGCCAGGAAAGCAATAAGGGCCAGA
>JAAZZJ010000055.1 GCA_014237695.1 Oscillospiraceae bacterium
AATAGGCGGCGCCAGGGGACGGGAAACGGCGGCCTCGGCAGGAACGGCGGCGTCCAGCGCGTCCTCTCCCGGCGCGGCTGACGGTTCGGCCTGGGAGACGGCAGGAGGACGAATGGTTTCGTTCTCCCCGCCCGGCGCAAGCAGATTCAATACATGAGCAGTTTTGCTGCTTTTGGCATTTCTCTTTGCGGTAGCCATGAATATGATCTCTCCTTAGGAAGTTTCTTGACGGTTTCTCCGGCTCTTTTTCCGGAACTATTGAAGAACAGGAAGCTCCCGGACAATCTCGTCAATGAGGGCGCGGAAATCCGCGGCGGGCTTAGAGGCC
Organism: Oscillospiraceae bacterium; assembly: GCA_014237695.1. Taxonomy (GTDB): domain Bacteria; phylum Bacillota; class Clostridia; order Oscillospirales; family Oscillospiraceae; genus Pelethomonas. Next base: position 329 of record JAAZZJ010000055.1, read on the forward strand.
GGGGCATAGCTCAGCACGCTCTCCCCGTGGGCGGGAGCTTCCGCCACCGAGACGCTGGTGCGGATTTTGGCGTCGAAAACCGTGGTATCCAGCTGGGCGGCGATCTGGCCGGCCATGTCCAGCACCTCGCGGTTCAGGGTGAAGCGCTGGTTGTACTTATTGAGCAGAATGCCCAGCACCTTCAGCCGGGAATTGTAGCACCGGCGGACCGTGTCGATGGTTTCCCGGATCTGGGCCACGCCCAGCAGGCTGAGAATCTCCGGGGCCATAGGGATCACCAGTCCGTCGGAGACCACGTAGGCGTTCACCGTCAGCACGTTCAGAGCCGGCGGCGTATCGACGATAATATAATCATAGTCGTCCTGGACCTCCGACAGCGCGTTTTTCAGGAGAAACTCCCTCCCAGGGCGGTTGAATTCCAGCTCGGCGGCACTCAGCAGAATATTGCTGGGCAGAATGTCGCCGCATTCCGAGGGAACGATGACCTCCCGGATGGGGCGGGTTCCCTTCATAACGTCATAGACGGTGGCGCAGTTGTCGATATCCAGTCCCAGGCAGAAGCCCAGGCTCCCCTGGGGGTCCAGGTCCACGCCCAGCACCCGGCGGCCCATCTGCTGCAGGCCTGCCAGGAGAGCGCAGGACGTGGTGGTCTTTCCCACGCCGCCCTTTTGATTGGTGATTGTGATAACAGCTGACAAAATATCCCCTCCACTCTGCAAAATCTTTTCAGCGGCTCTTAACTTTACTATACTACGTGACGATAAAAAAGTACAGAGGGATATTCTCTTTTTCTGCAAAATTTCAAAAAGATTACTCTGACTTTTTTCATAAAGGGGAGATTGACATGGCATCTATCGGCGGCGTCAGAGGCAATAATATGACCAGCAGCCTTTATAACAGCGCCAATGTTATCAGCGGCCTGGCCAGCGGCCTGGATACGGAAGGCATGATCGAGGGCCTGGTACAGAGCTACCAAACCAAGATTCAGAATCTGAGCAATAAGGCAACCAAAATTGAATGGAAGCAGGAGGCCTACCGGAGCATCATCAATAAAATGTACAGCTTCGGGAGCAAGTATACCTCCTACAGCTCCGCAACCAACCTGATGAGCGCCTCCTTCTTCAACAGCGCCATCAAGGTGGCGACTATGGGCGCAAACAAGGACAAGGTGAGCGCCAGCGGCCGCACCGATAGCGATATCAAGCTGACCAGCGTCAAGCAGCTGGCAACCTCCGCCCGGTACAGTACGGCCAGCAGCCTCAAGGGCGTCAGCGACGATTTCTCCTTGTCGGCAGAGGAGGCTATCAAGTTTGATGATAACTTCGATACGGGCACGCTCTCCGGCTCCCTGACCCTGAAGTACGGCGGTAAGACTGTCAGCGTGGTCTTCGATCCCAGCAAGGACATGATTGACAACAACCTCAGCGCTAGCGAGAAGGCGGCCAAGCTGGGAGAGATGATCGAGAAGAAGCTGGGTGATGCCAAGATCACCCTCTCCAGCGGCGAGACCAAGTCCGCCAGCGAACTGATTGGCGTCGATGTGTCGGGCGGCAAGATCTCCTTCAAGGACAAGTCTACCGGCGGCAACGAGGTGTATATCTCCGGGGCCAGCGACAGCGTGAAGGATACGCTGGGCCTGGATCTGGAAGAGGCGGATGAGAAGAAGCCCGCATCCTTCTCCGTCAGTGACAGCACCAAGCTGACCAAGACGGAGAAAATCGGCAGCTACATTTCCGGCGCAACGATGAATGTCGCCCTGGACGGGAAAACCAAAACCATCAAGCTGCCCACCATCAAGAGCAAGGATGACGGCTACATCCTGGTGAACAGCGATGGCAAAGAGGAACCGCTGACCGGGGAAAGCTATGCTAAGGCCGTGCAGGCCGCCTTGGATAAGGAGTTCGGCGTCGGTAAGATCACCGTGACCAATGAGGCAAAGGATGCCGATGGCAACCCGGATCCCAACAGCCTGCAGCTGAAGTTCAAGTCCCAGGCAAACTCCGACCTGGTCATCAATTCCGACGTGGGCAAGGCCTTGGGCATCGGCAACGTGGCCACCAACTACCTCAACACCAGCAAGACCCTGGGCGAGCTGATGGATGACAGCGCCTGGGATGGCCTCGAAGCCGTCAAGGGCAGGGGCGGTCCCATCGAGAAGGACGGCAAGCTGGTGGACCTGTTCGGCAATCCGGTGAATGAAAAGGGCAACCTTATCGACAAGGACGGCAACGAGCTGTTTGCGTTCAAGCTCAACGGCGTCACCATCGGGAACTACAGCAAAAGCACCAAGCTGTCCGACATTATGAGCGACATCAACGGCAACAGCGAGGCCGGCATAAAGGTTGGCTACTCCCAGACCACCCGGAAGTTCACCTTCACCAGCAAGGACACCGGCTCGGAGAATGAGATCAAAATGGGCGAAGGCCTGGCGGAGACCCTGTTTGGATCGACCGCGATCAGTGAAGAGAGTACGGCCACGTTCGGCGAAATCTATGGCGCGTCCTGGATGAAGGACGGCCAGGAGGTTGAGTTCAAATTCGACAAATTCGCTTGGACAGTCTCGGTTGGGAAGGACGACAAGATTGAGGATGTCGCCGAAAAGCTGAACAAGACCATCACAAGCAACGGGTTTTCCGCCGCTTACAACAAGTTCTCGGGCCAGCTGGAAATAACTGATAAGAGCGGCGAAAAGATCGCTTTTGACATGTCCTTCAATGATGATATCATGGGACCCTCGAAGCTGGAGTTCAACGATAAATATGCGCCTAAGAACGCCTATACCCCCGGTCAGGACGCTGTTTTCTCCGTGGTAATCAACGGCGAAGCGATGGACATGACCAGAGGCTCCAACAGCTTCAGCCTGGACGGACTGACTCTGACCCTGAAGGATACCTTCAATACCAAGGAGGATATCGCGGCAAACGGCGGGGAAATGACCGAGGCCGTCACCTTCCAGCGCAGCACCGACTCCGACAAGATCGTTGAGGCGGTAAAGTCCATGATTACGGACTTCAATGAAATGCTCGCGGAGGTCCGTAAGCAGTATGCCACGCTGCCCTACAAGTCCAACGGCTCCTTCCAGAGCTATGAACCCCTCACTGACGAGGACAAGGCCGGCATGAGCGAGAGCGCCATCCAGAAGTACGAGGAGAAAGCCAAGCAGGGCCTTCTTTTCGCGGACCGTAATCTCTCCTCCCTGTACGACAAGCTGCGCTCTGTATTCGCTCCCGGCGGCGCGGATGAGGCCCTGATGCGCCAGATGGGCATCAATCTCTCCTATTCCTCCACGGATGGCTCGGCGGCCGTCACACTGGACGAGAACAAGCTGCGCTCCATGCTCGAAAGCGATCCCGACGCAGTGACGGATATGTTTACCCGCACTGCCGAGAGCAGTGGCGGAACCAACGGCATCATGCAGCAGCTGAAGAACCATCTGGATGTCTATGGCAGCACCACCGGCGCCACAAAGGGTATTTTGGTGCAGCAGGCTGGTACGCCCCTCAGCTCTTTGACGCTGATGAGCAATACCTGGCAGGATCAAATTGATGATATCAATACGGAAATTGAGAAGTGGCAGGATAAGCTGAGTACTCAGGTGGATAAGTACACCAGCATGTTCAGCAAGCTGGAGACCCTGATCTATCAGATGAATTCCCAGAGTTCCACGCTGGCCGGCCTGATGGGCGGCTGAGGTACCCGGATGACAGAAAGGAGCGGCGCCTCGTATGGATAGGAGAGGCTATCAGCAGTATAAACAGCAATCCGTGGGGTCTATGACGCCCGGCGAGCTGCTGCTGTTGCTGTATGACGAATTGGTCAAGCGTGCGACGATGGCCTCCATCGCTCTGGACAAGGAGGATTTTCCCGCCTTTGAAGCCGCTGTTGACCGGTGTACCGACATTGTCAATTACCTGGATGAGACGCTGGACCGCCAGTATCCCATCAGCCGGGATCTCAGCCGCATGTACGAATACTTCACCTACCAGCTGGGCCGCATCAAGATCGGCCGGAACAAAAAAGAGCTGGAGCAGCTGCGGCCCCTGCTGGCAGACATGCGGGACGCTTTCCATGTCGCTGAGAGAAACAGCGGCGTGCCTCAGGAGAGGGATGGGCAGCAGATATGACCCGGGATGATTGGTTGGAGTTGACAGTTCTGGAGCGAAAGAAGTATAATTACCTTACCGAGGTGCAGGACCTGACCCGGCAGCTGGCCGAATGTCTGGACCGCAACGACCAGGTGTCTGCCCGGATGCTGGTGGCCATGCGGCAGGACCCCATCCGGCAGCTGGCAGAGGTGGACAGCAGCGAGAAAGCCCGCCTGAACGCCCTCACTGAGGAGGACCGGAGCAGAGCGGAGGCCCTGCGCCGGGGGGAGCAGTCCCCCGGAGAGGACGGTGAGCGCATCTTCCTGGAACAGGCGGGCAAGACCCGGCGCCTGCTGGAACAGGTGGTGGAGCTGGACCGCCGGACCAGTGTGCGGATGGCGGGAGAGCAGTCCTTTTATCATAAGTAAAGAGCCGTGACTGTTCCGCCGGCCGGGGCCGGCGGAACAGGCGCGCTTGCAAGAACAGGAGGCGGCGCCGCGGCATGGCGGAACTTCGTCTGGAACAAGTAGGAAAGCGTTATACTGAGGAGCGGCGTGCAGTTTACGCGCTGAAAAACATCAGCCTGACCATTGAGCAGGGGGAATTTGTCTTCCTCATTGGCAGCAGCGGCGCAGGGAAAACCACTCTGCTGAAGCTGATGAGCGGCGAGCTGTCCCCCGATGAAGGGACGGTATTCCTCAACGGGGCCAATCTGGCCCGTATGATCGGCCCCTGGCGGGTTCGGGCGGCCCGGACCTTCGGTGTGGTCAGCCAGCAGGGCCTGCTGATCCGCAAGCGCACGGTGGGGGATAACCTGCTGCTGGCGGCCAATGCCGCCGGACTGCGGCGCAAGAGCCAGGAGGCGGTGACCAAGGCGCTGGGCATCGTCGGTCTGCCCGGTGTGGAGGCCTGCTATCCGGCGGAGCTGTCCATCGGGGAGAGCCGGCGGGTGGAGCTGGCCCGGGCGGTACTCAACAGCCCCTCTATTCTGCTGCTGGATGAGCTGACCGCCAATCTGGATGACGATGTCATCTGGGATCTTCTGCACCTGCTGCAGGAATTGAACTCCCGGGGCACCACTATTGTGATGGCGACTCATGCCAGCCAGTATGTCAATATTATGCGCAAGCGAGTCATTACTCTGGTGGACGGAAAGGTGGCGGGAGACGTTAAAAAAGGGAAGTACGGCGACATCATCTGAGCGCGCCGGCTGCCATAGATAGCAAAGACCCACAGCAATGCTCCGCATGACATCCGGCACGGCTTCTCTGCCGCCTCGCCGGGGGGCCCCTGGGCAGAGAGAAAAGCCGGGCATCCGGCACATGAGAAACCCGCCGCTGGCATGACTCCGGCTGGGGGAAAAATTAGGAGGAAAACGCATCATGAATTTCAAGAACATGTCCATCAAGAAAAGCCTGATCGTGGGGTTTGGTACCACAATCCTGGTTTCTCTGGCGATCATTATCGCCTCCCTGATGATGATGAATTCCCAGAAGGGCGCCTATCAGGACATCATCGACCACTACGTAGAGGCCAACCAGCGGGCTTCCGAGTGCCGCATCGACTACAATATCGCCGCCCGGGACCTGCGGGACGCTGTCCTCTCCGGCGATATGAGCAACCTGGATACTGCCAAGACCAAGATAGCTGCCATGGAGACAGCCATTACGGAGCTTAATGAAAGCTTCCCCATGGATGACAAGTCCCTGCTTAATACCTTCATCAATACCATGACGGAGTGGGGCAAAGAGGCCCAGAATATCATTGAGGTAGCCCGTACAGACCGCGAGAGTGCCGTTCCCATGATCGTGAATCAGTGTTCTCCCAAGCTGGCTGCCGCCGCCACGGCCGGTGACAATCTGGCTGCCCAGCTCCAGAGCGGACAGGAGAAGATCATTAAGCAGCAGAACACTTCTTCCACCATCGGCATCGTTGTCATTGTTGCGGTGATGGTGGTCGCAACCTTGATCGTGGTGCTGATAGCGACCAAGATCATCCGGAGCATTGCCGAACCCAGCAATCAGGTCCGCGCCGCTCTGGTGGGCTTCAGCCAGGGCAACCTGGGCGTGCCTGTGGAGTTCAGCGGCAAGAACGAGCTGGGCGAGATGTGCGACGCCCTGCGTACCAGTCAGAAGGTCCTCCACAGCGTCATTCAGGACATTTCCGAGACCACCGGCCAGATGGCCAAGGGCAACTTCGATGTGGAGCTGACCGCCACCTTCCCCGGCGATCTGGCCCCCATCCAGCAGAGCGTGAATCAGTTCGTGATCCGTATGAGCGACACCATCACCAACATCTCCCAGTCCGCAAGCCAGGTGTCCGCCGGCTCCGAGCAGGTTTCCAACAGCTCTCAGTCCCTGGCCCAGGGCGCCACTGAGCAGGCCAGCGCCGTGGAGGAGCTTGCCGCCACCATCAACGACATCTCCACCAGCTCCAAGCAGACCGCTGCTTCCGCTGAGGAGGCCCAGTCCAGCGTGGCCCAGGCCGGCGCTCAGGTGAACGCCAGCAACGAGTATGTCAAGCAGCTCAACGTGGCCATGCAGAACATTTCCGGCTCCTCTGAGGAGATCAGCAAGATTATTGCCACCATCGAGAACATCGCTTTCCAGACCAACATCCTGGCGCTGAACGCGGCCGTGGAGGCTGCCCGGGCCGGCAGCGCCGGCAAGGGCTTTGCGGTTGTGGCCGATGAGGTGCGCAACCTGGCCAGCAAGTCCGACGAGGCCGCCAAGGCCACCAAAGATCTCATTGAGAACTCCATTACCGCCGTCCGCGAGGGTGCCGACGTGGTGGGCAAGGTCACCGAGTCTCTGGAGCAGACCACGGTCCTGGCCAGCGGCGTGTCCAAGCTGATGGATCAGGTTACCGAGGCAGTGGAAAGCCAGACCACCGCGATCTCCCAGATCACCGAGGGTATCGATCAGATTTCTGCCGTGGTGCAGACCAACTCTGCCACCAGCGAGGAGTGCGCGGCGGCCAGCGAGGAGCTGTCCTCCCAGGCCAACATCATGCATCAGCTCATGGCCGAGTTCAAGGTTGGCAACAGAGGCAGCCTGGGCGGCGGCGGCTTCAACGGCAGCAGCGCTTTCTCCGCCGGCGGGGACGGCTGGGCGGAGGTTCCCTCCAGCCAGGAGCCTCCCATGCTGGGCGGCCGCAGCAATGATAACCCCTTCAGCGGGATCAAGTACTGATTTTTGATTGCAGCGTCCATTTTTGCAGTAAATACATAGTGGATATGGCGTCTCGATTGGTCGGGATGCCATATCCACTATCCCTGCCCATACCGGTTTAGGAATGAGGTGAGCGATATACCCCAGGAGTGGAAAAAGCAGGACCACGCGCTGATTTATGCGCTGGATATCGGGACCCGCAGCATCATCGGCGTAGCGGGCCGGGTGGCGGACGAGCGCTTTCAGGTGCTGGCCATTGAGAAGGAGGAGCACGGGAAGCGGGCCATGCTGGACGGCCAGATTGAGGATATCGATCAGGTGGCAAAGGTGGCCCGCCGGGTGACCGAGCGGATGGAGGCCAGGCTGGGCTGTAAGCTCAGCCGCGTATGTGTTGCCGCCGCAGGACGGGCCCTCCGGACGGAGAAGGGGCATTATGCGATGGAGCTGCCCCAGGTTACCCGTATCGGAAGCGATATCATCAGCCAGCTGGAGAGCGGCGCGGTGGCGGATGCGGAGAGCCATCTCAGCGAGGAGCAGGACAGCCAGCGGCGCTCCTATCTGGTGGGCTATACAGTGTCCGGGTATCTGCTGGACCGGTATCCCCTTGCCACCTTGAAGGATCACAACGGTCAGCAGCTGGAGGCGGAGGTGGTGGCCACCTTCCTCCCCAGCGAGGTGGTGGAGAGCCTGTATACCGTGATGGAAGCGGCGGGTCTGGAGGTTGCCAGCCTGACGCTGGAGCCCATTGCCGCTTTGAACGCGGTGATCCCCGCAGACCTGAGGCTGCTGAATCTGGTTCTGGCGGATATTGGCGCGGGTACAACGGATATTGCCATCTGCCGGGACGGCGCGGTGGTGGGGTATACCATGGCTACCACCGCCGGAGACGAGATCACGGAGACGCTGATGCGCCGCTTCCTCATTGATTTCGCTACGGCGGAGCGAATGAAGATGCAGCTGAATGAACCGTCGGTTGTTTACCGGGATGTGCTGGGACTGGAGCAGAGCGTGGCCGGAACGGAGATTCAGGAGACGCTCCGTGGCGCGGCCAAGACGCTGGCCCAGGAAATCGCCCAGCGCGTAACCGACATCAACGGAACACCCCCTTCGGCCATGTTCCTGGCGGGCGGCGGCAGCAAGCTGCTGGGCCTGCGGGAGCTGGTGGCTCAGGAGCTGGGCATGGATGAGCGCCGGGTTGCTCTGGCGGGCAACAACTACGACATCAGCGCCTTCTCCCGGGAGTACGAGCTGAATGACCCGGAGTATGCCACGCCACTGGGAATTGCCGTTTCGGCAGGACTGGGGCTTATCAGTGACAGCTATCGCATTCTGCTCAACGGCAAGCCTGCCAAGCTCTTCCGCAGCGGTGCGCTGACGGTGCTGGACCTGCTGATGATGAACGGATACACCTCTTCGGATCTGGTGGGCCGTACCGGCAGGACGCTCAGTGTCACGGTAGATGGCCAGCGCCTGACCTTCCGGGGACAGAGCGCTACGCCCTGTGTCCTCCGGTGCAACGGGAAGGATGCAACCCCCTCCGCCCTGGTGTATGCCGGGGATTCCATTGAGTTTACGCCCGCTGTTCCCGGCGCCTCTGCAGAGCGGACTCCAGGAGAGCTGCTGGGTGAGGAGTACTCCGGCGGCGTGCTGATTAACGGCCATCCGGCGGCGCTGGATACGCCGCTGCGCTCTGGCGATCAGGTGATATCCACTGTGAGTGCCGCCCTTCCGGCGGAGGACGAACCGGAGGTTCAGCCGGAGGTGTGGACGGGCGCGGCGGAGCAGGCGGATGTTCCCGTGTCCCGCCGTCCCCTGTTCCTGTATCTGAACGGGGAAGCCCTGGTGCTGCCCGGTAAAGCGGACGGGAGCGCCTACTATTTGATGGATCTGCTGGACCGATCCGGCATTGATTTTGAGAAGCTGGACGTTCCGCTGGTGCTGCAGGTCAACGGTGCGGACTGTCCCTTTACCCAGGAGCTGCGCAACAACGACCAGGTGACCATTCGCCGGGGACAGTGACATTCCGGGAGATTGGCTGCAGCAGTATGCAGCACCCGTCATAAAGCGAGGAAAGTTTTTCATGAAAAAGCAAACCAAAGTTCTTCTGCTGGCTGTGCTGGCCCTGTGTCTGCTGACTGCCTGCAAGAAGGAGAATGCGGCTCTGGAGGTATATACTCTGGGGGAGAGTGAAGCGGACGCAGTTGTCGCGCTGGACACGATTCTGGAGGAAGACGAGGCGGTCCTGGCCTCCATCGATGCGCCCACCGACCAGGCGGTCACGGAGGGACTGGAGATTCACCACACCTACCACTATCGGAAGATGCACGATCCGGCAGCTTTGGCCGCGCGCTATATCGCTCTCTTGCGGGAGGAGGAGCAGGGCTTTGCCGTCATAGACGGTGAGAACCGCAAGATACTGGAGGAGCCGGACACCGACCTGCTGTGGGGCACTGTTATACTGGGCAAGGCCGCAGCAGAAAATGAGGAGGCCGGCAGGCGGATTCTCCGTGTGATCGTAGGCTGGTCGGAATACGCGGTAGCCGTGCAGGTGGCCTATGTCAACGGCTCCATTCTCCCGCCCATTGTGGAGAAGGAGGAGGAGGAAAAGACGGAGGCCGCGCCCAAGCCCACCGATATTGCGCAGCAGGTGGAGTATTTCACGTCCCTCAATCCTCAGGCTCTGGGGCTGGAGGGCGATGATATGAAGGCGTACATGGTCTTCCCCCAGCAGGGCTGGGTCATGATTGACGATGTTTCCTGCCGGGAAATCAGCGTATACCGCCAGGATGCCCAGACGGCCACCAATGTGCTGGCGGGAACCTTCTATCTCAGCAGCGATTTGACGCATATCTATAAGAAATCCGACAACGAGCAGATTATTCCGCTGCAGGTCAGCACAGGTGATTAGCGCCTGCTCTCTTCGGAAGCCCGCGCTGTCATAGAAGACAACAGGAAAGGAGATCATCACCATGATGGATAGCATTGCGGCTGCCAGCATGAGCATGAGCCAGATGCAGATGGCGACAGCTTATGACACGGCAATCATGAAGAAATCCATGGACAGCATGGAGAGCCAGGCACAGGCCCTGATTAACGACATGCTGGCTGCTGTGCCCGCGCCGAGTCAGTATGGCTTTGATGTATACGCCTGAGGCAGGGAAGAAATAGAAGAAACCAGGGACGGCGGCGCAATTGCGCCGCCGTCTTATAGCAATCATCAGAATTCCTGGCAAAAGCTCGGGGATACAAAGGGCGCATGGC
>JAAZZJ010000056.1 GCA_014237695.1 Oscillospiraceae bacterium
TTGTCCGCAGATGCGGATATGGAAAACCTGAGTTTGGACTCTACCTGTATCAAGGTCCACGAAAGTGCCAACGGAGGGGGAAAAAACGGCGGATAAGGCAGTTGGGCGAACTATGGGCGGGTTGAACACAAAGCTGCATGCTATCGTGGATGGACTGGGGAACCCGGTTGTATTCATGCTGTCTGCGGGGAATGACCATGATTCAGTCCATGCTGTTGAACTACTGAAAAAGGTGGAAATCAGCGGAAGCAATGTATTAGCAGACCGAGCTTATGGAGCAAAGACGATCCGAGCATACATCTCGGAACAGGGCGCCAGCTATGTGATCCCACCACAGAGCAATGTTTCTGATCCGTGGCCTGTAGACTGGTGCTTATATAAAGAGCGGCATTTGGTTGAATGCTTCTTTCAAAAGCTCAAATGGTTTCGCAGGATTGCCACCAGATATGACAAATTGGATGCGTCTTTTCTCGCTTTTGTTTATATTGCCGCTATCGCTATTTTGTTGATTTAGCTCATCCTTCCCTATTTTTCAAACAAGGCCTAAATAGCGCCCACTTTTCGGACAAATGTCCACTATGAAAATTTTGAAAACAAGGAGTTGCCTATGGAGCATATCAGCTACAAGACGCAGATCGAGATCGTGACTTTCCAGGGCCGGGAAATCCCGCTGGAAAACCTCACCCCCATCCTCTCCCCGGAGCAGGAGGCGGCGAAGCGCCGGGAGTTGGAGCAGCGGCTTTACGAGGTGTTTCGCAAGTACCAGCAGAGGGAGAAGCCCACCTCGTGATTTTTTCAGATAGAGATTGATTTGCGGGGCTGCTGACGGTATAATGAAGCTGTCAGCAGCTCCGTTTCTTTTCAGAAAGGGAGCGCAAAATGAACAACCGAATTGACGCGATTTATGCAAGACAGTCCATTGACAAAAAGGATAGTATTTCTATCGAAAGTCAGATTGAGTTTTGCAAATATGAATTGAGGGGTGGAAGCTGCCGGGAGTATCAAGATAAGGGTTACAGCGGTAAGAATACGGACAGGCCCCAGTTTCAAATGCTGGTGGAGGACATCAAGCGCGGGCTGATTGCCAGGGTAGTTGTTTACAAGCTCGACCGCATCAGCCGTTCCATTTTGGACTTCGCAAACATGATGGCTTTGTTCCAAGAGTACAATGTGGAATTTATTTCTTCCACGGAGAAGTTCGACACGTCCACACCGATGGGCCGGGCGATGCTGAACATCTGCATTGTGTTCGCGCAGTTAGAGAGAGAAACCATCCAAAAGCGAGTGCAGGACGCATGGTACGCCCGGTGTCAGCGCGGTTTCAAAATGGGCGGTAGAGCGCCTTATGGATTTCGGACGGAGCCTATCATCATTGACGGCATCCATACCAAGAAGCTGGTGATTGAGCCGACAGAAGCGGCGTTCGTGCGTAAGATGTACGAGATGTATATTGACCCCCAGGTGTCGCTTCACGACATCACCCGACAGCTTACCGAGCAGGGGATGCGGACATACTTCGGCAAACCGTTTTCCAGGGCGACCATCAGCATCATGCTTCGTAATCCCATTTACGCCATGGCTGACCTGGATATTTACGAGTTTTTCAAGAGCCAAGGGACGAACATCTACAACGATGCCGCCGACTTCGTAGGGACAAACGGATGTTACTACTACCGGAGCAAGGACAGCACCGAGAATAAGCACACGCACTTGGAAGGCCAGACGCTGGTGCTGGCCCCCAGCGAGGGCTTTATCCCGTCTGATTTGTGGCTTAGGGTTCGCAAGAAGATGATGGCGAACCAGACCTATCAACCGGCCAGGAAAGCCCGCAACACTTGGATGGCGGGGAAAATCAAGTGCGGCAAATGTGGCTATGCTCTGATGTCGGCCCACTCCTGCGGGTATCTCTATCTGCGCTGTACGAAACACGCTGACAGCAAGTTTTGTTCCGGCTGCGGTACAATCCGTCTCCGCGATTTAGAGGCGGTAGTATACCAGCAGATGGTGAAGAAGCTGGAGGACTACAAGACGCTGACGGGCCGCAAAAAGAAAAGAGCCGCCAGCCCGAAACTGACGGCGAAGCAAGCGGAGTTGGCCCAGGTGGAGAGCGAGATTGAAAAGCTGTTGGACACGCTGACAGGCGCGACCCCGGTGCTGATCTCCTACGCCAATGCCAAGATTGAGGAATTGGACAGCCGCCGTCAGACCCTTGCCAGTGAAATTGCCAAGCTGACCGCCGAGGCGGTGTCCCCGGAGCAGATTGACACGATTTCCAACTACCTGGACGATTGGGAGAATGTCAGCTTTGAGGACAAGCAGCAGGTGGTGGATTTAATGATTACCGTCATTCGCGCCACCAGCGAGAGGCTGCAAATTGAGTGGAAAATCTGACGACCGGGCATACCGTCAGGCCATTACATCTTTATGCCCTTGTCCAGTGTAGTTCCTTGCCGTTACCAACCTGAACGTCGAACATCTCGTTGTCCTTGGCAACCTCGGTGAACCGGGCCAGGGCCTTTGCAAGATTCTCTCCGGTAAAAGCATTGCTGTTATTATTCGCTTTATACAGGTCGCGGATGTCAACCACCTTCACATTGTCGGCATAGGTTCCCTTGGCGGTTGCGTCGCTCATGGCCCACACATAATACTCGTCGCCGACCTGGATGCCAGCACCATCCTTGATATAATCCTCAGTCTTGTTCGCACCGCCAGTTTGAGCTGCACCAAAGTGAATGGCAACCTCGGCGTACTGCGTGCCAGAGGCGGGACCGCCGATGTGGACGTCATTAGTGGCGCTGTGCTGGATTTTTCCAGTTTCAGTGAGGAATGCGGTTGTAGTATCGTTGGCGGTAACGCCATCACCAGCTTTGAAACCGAAATTGAACTGCCCGCGGAAATTCTGGTTCTCTTTTGCAGGAGTCTTAATAGCGGTAGCGTAGCCATCACCAGTCATCTCAAAGTTCAGGCTGTCGCCGTCCTGTGTTACTTTGTACTGAATAACATCGCCGCCATCAGATTGCAGGTAGACGATGCCGTCTCCTTCGCCGTTTTCATTGATTGACTTCATAATGGCATCTGCCACGTCTTTGGAGGTAATAGCGCCGTTTGCACCGGCAGTAGCGGTAAATTCTACAGCTTCTGCAGTGCCTGTTTTATTTAACTGGAGGGCGTTGCCTCCCCTCTTGTCAGCCAACACGAAAGCAATTTTTTGCGTCGACTTGCCAGCGTCCGTGCCGTAGTTGATGCCATCCAGGCTGACGCTGAAGGAGGTCTTGCCGCCGGTCGTGGCATCCTTGTGATATTGAATGCCCTGGCCGGCCATGCCTGCTACGCCTACCAAGTCCAGACCACCATCGTTAGTCGGTGTGCCAGCCACATTACCTTTATTCAGGTCATGGCTCGCAGTCAGATTTCTGAAAACGGTCTCCGTGGTCTGACGGACAGTCTCGTCCAGAGAACCGTCCAGCAGCTTGATGCCGTTGAAGTTGGCGCTGTCGGCAATGCGGTTGATTTCAGACTGGAGCTGATCGACTTCCTTCTGGAGGTTGTCGCGGTCCACCTCGTTGTCATAGGTGCCGTTGGCGGACTGGGTAGCCAGGCTCACCATACGGTTGAGCATATCCTGAACTTCCTGCATGGCGCCTTCAGCGGTCTTCACGAGGCTGACGCCGTCCTTGACGTTCTTGGAGGCGGCTTCCAGACCGGTGATCTGGGCGCGCATCTTCTCGGAAATGGCCAGACCGGCGGCGTCGTCGCCGGCGCGGTTGATCTTATAGCCGGAGGACAGCTTCTCCAGGTTCTTGGAAACGGCGCTGGTGTTGATGTTGTAGTTGCGGTAGGCGTTCATCGCCGCAATATTATGCTGAATACGCATTTCAAAATCTCCTTATTCCTGTAAGCATCTGCGATCCTTGCAGCTGCTCCGTTTTGTGGGGAGCCGCCCGCGCCGGACATCTGGCCAGACTGTCCGGACGTTTGGCTCGGGACTGTATTCCATCCGGCTCGCGCTGCCGGCTGAAACCCCTGTGGCTGGGACGAAACCTGTCGCGGCCGTGACAAAAGGCATACTTTATGAGACATTTTGTCGAAGTTGAAAATATTTGCTGAAAGGTATTATTTTTCAAAGAAATCGTCCGATATAGTTAGTGAAAACAGTCGCGGGTCTCTGTCTCAAATGGTATGCCATTTGAGACAGAGACCCGCGTTTTGCCGGGCAAAAGATTCTGTTTTTCATGATACAGCCCTGCCGGGCTCCGCTTCCTGTTCTGCGGCGGCCTCCTCCTTCACCCGGCGCAGAAAGGTGTGGTGGGACACCCCCAGCTCCCGGGCGGCCTCCCGGGAGGAGACGCCGCCCTCCCGCCACAGCCTGGCCAGCTCGCCGAACCGCTCGGGAAGCTCCGTCCGCTTCCGGCCGAACCGGACGCCCCGCTCCAGCGCGGCCGCAATGCCCTCGGCCTGCCGCTGACGGATATTTTCCCGCTCCGTCTGGGCCACATAGCTGAGGAGCTGGAGGACAATGTCGGCGATAAGGGTGCCTGTGAGGTCACGGCCCTGCCGGGTATCCAGCAGGGGCATGTCCAGCACAACGATGGCGGCGGCGCGCTCCTTGGTCACCGTCCCCCACTGCTCCAGGATTTCCGCGTAATTCCGGCCCAGCCGGTCGATGCTCTTGACTACCAGCACGTCCCCGGGCCTCAGGCGGCGCACAAGCCGCTGGTATTGAGGACGCCGGAAGTCCTTTCCGGACAGTTTTTCCACGATGATGTTTTCTTCCGCTACGCCGAAGCTGCGCATGGCGGCCAGCTGGCGCGCCTCGTTCTGCTCCTGGGTGGATACCCGCACATAGCCGTAAGTGTTGCCTGACATGATACTGCGCCCCTTTCCCGTGTAAAATACAGTGATTCAGCCATATTTTACCAGAAAAGGGGCGCATTCAAACCCGGAGGGGGGACGCCCTGTCCGTCCGGGAGGGCGAAGGGAGGCGGTTACGGGTTCCCCGGCTTTTCCTCCTCCGGGGGAACCGGCGGCTCCTCCGGCCAGACGGGCTTATGGGTGGCGTAGCTGGCGGAGGAGACCGGCAGGCCCTTCTTGGTCAGGCGGTATGCGGAGTAGGCCCGGACCCCGGCGTAAAAGCAGGCGAAGATAGGCACGCCCAAGAACATACCGGCCACACCCCACAGTCCGCCGCCTACCAGGATGGCCACCATGACCCAGAACCCGGAGATGCCCGTACTGTCGCCCAGGATCCGGGGTCCCAGGATATTGCCGTCGAACTGCTGGAGAGCCAGGACAAAGATGATAAAATACAGGCACTTGATGGGGCTGTCCAGCAAAATGAGGAAGGCGCTGGGGATGGCCCCCAGGAAGGGGCCGAAGAAGGGGATCACGTTGGTAACGCCCACCACCACGCTGACCAGGGGGGCGTAGGGGAACTCGAACAGGCTGGAGAAGAAGAAGCACAGTACGCCGATGATAAGGGAGTCCAGCAGTTTCCCGCGGACGAAGCCGGCGAAGATGCGGTCCGTGGTTTTGACGGCCCGGATGAACAGCGCCGCCTTATCCTCGGGCAGCAGGGTATAGCACAGCTTGCTGCATCCGGCGGAGAAAGCCTCCTTCTCCGCCAGAAGGTACACGGAGATGATTATGCCCAGCAGCAGGTTCTTCAAAAACACGAATACGCCCACCACGCCGCCGGTGACCGCCTGGGCGGCAACCTGGAGCTGGGGCACCAGGTTGACGTTGATCCAGGCCAGGGCGTCGGTGTAGTATTCGTTGATGACCTCGCTGGCCTTGGCGGCAAATTCCGGGTTGTTCTCAAGCAGGTGAATGACCCAGTCGTACACGGTGTAGTAGTACCGCTGGGCGTTGTCCACCAGCTGCACCACGCTGGCGTACAGCTCCGGGAGCAGCACAGAGAACAGGGCGTACAGCAGCGCCAGCACCACGATCCATGTCAGGGCCACGGAGATGGCCCTGCGCCATTTGGAGGGCGCCCGCCCGCGGCGGCGGAGAATGATCCGCTCAAACCAGTTGACAATGGGAGCCAGCAAGTAGGCCATGGCCGCGCCGTACAGCACGGGGGCAAGAATGTCCACCAGCATGCCGGCGTAGGCCATGACAATGCTGTCCCGGAATATCAGGTCATAGATCAGCAGGACGGCGCATACTACGCAAACCGCCGTCAGGCCCCAGGCAAAATAGTGGTTATCCTTTTTCATCGCGGAAGCTGCCTCCTCAAAAATTTCCTGTTTCCATCATACCCAACTTTTCCCGGAATTGCAAGCCCTTTCCAGAGTTGTTACAAAACGCTTATAAAATAATTAAGCCTTGTTGCTAAATTGTAACAGATTTTTGGAAAGAGATGTGGTATAATGGTCCCGCACCGTATGACGGACCATGCCTGTCCGCTCAATTTCCAAAGGAGGAAGCGAAGGAATGAAGAAGAAAAATCCGTGCAAAAGGCCCCTGGCCGCCTTGCTGGCCCTGATCCTGACTCTGACTCTGGCCCCTGTGGCTGGCGCGGTGAGGACCTGCCCGCTATGTAACGGGACGAGTTGGGTTGACACAATACTTAAAGAGGCGAACTGCCACGAGACAGGTGTAATTAAGTATGTGTGCAAGACCCAAAGCTGCAAGAATTCCGTACTGGAAGAAATCAGAATTGATGAAGACAATCACGATATTGTCTATACCGACAACGGCGACGGCACCCACTCCGGCGTGTGCCGCGAACACCCCAAGCAGACGGAAGGGCCTGAGACGCACCGCTTTGCCAACGGCATCTGTGAGCAGTGCGGCGCGCCCAACTACAGCGCCGTCACGATGGACCTGCCTGCGGAGAAGACAGTGCCCATTGCCCTGGGCGACACCACGGCCAAGCTGTCCGCAGGCGATATCCGCCTGACCCTGGGCAGCGCCAACATCACCGACGATTACGAACTGAGCTATCTCTGGTATGACTACAGCCAGAGCGGACGGCAGGTAGGCGACACGGAAGAGTACCGGCTGCCCGCCTCCATCTATGGGAAAGAGGGTACTTATTATTTCGTCCTGGTGGTCAACGCCAAGCCCAAGGGAACCATCTCCCGGATGCCCCTGGCCCAGACCTGCCGTGTCATCGTCCAGGTGGATGAACTCATCACCGCAAGCGCCGTCATCACCAGCGAGGACGGCGAGCTGTACCTGGGGGACGATGACGGCTGGTCCGCCGACTCCGTTTCCAGCCAGATCTATGACGCGGTCCAGAACCTGTGCGGCCGCGGCGCCCGGCCTGATTATGTGCGCTTTAACGACGTGAGCGGCAGCAGCGTGGGCAAGCTGAATATCACCAGCACAAACACCAAGTACGCTTTCGGTGAAACCTCCAAGGATCTGGATGATGTGCGCTTTACTGCCGAGGGGACTGCCGGTGACTTTGTTGTCGGCTTTACCGCCTACGACACCGATGGCGAGAGCTACGCTGGTGTGCTGACCATCACAGTGCAGCAGTACACCGGGGATATGGACGTGCTGTACATCGCGTCCCGGAATGAGCCTCTGACACTGTCCTCCAAGGACTTCGAGGCGTTCTGGGAGGATGTCTGTCCCAACGGCGAGCTGGAATACATCTGCTTTGACCAGCTGCCCCGCTCTGTGGACGGCACGCTGTATACGGAATACGAGTCCTCCTTCCGGGCGGACCCCCTCCGGCTGAACGACGAGCTGTATGTGGAGCCCGTGCGCCGGCAGTACGCCATTGATAATGCGGTCTTCGTGCCCAGTGTCGGCGTGAAGCAGACCAGCTATATCACTCTGAAATTTACCGGCTACGGCACCCGCAGCACAGGCCGCGACGCCGACCGGAAGGGCGTCATATACATCTTCTTCACCGATACCGCCGGTTCGGCGGATGTCTCCGTCACTGCATCCACCGGCGGTACTGCCCTGGACCCTGCCGCTTTCCGGAAGGCCTACCAGAATGTCATGGGCGGCACCGGGACCAACAGCTTCTACATTCAGCTGCTGGATGTTCCCGTCAACGGCGGGCTGTATCTGGACCGCACCGCCAGTAAGACGGGAACCCTGCTGACGCCGTCCAACGCGGATGGACGGCTCTTTGCCTGCGGCACCGGCCGGGGCGAGGCCATCGGCGCGCTGACCTATGTTCCCGGTACGGCGGCGTCCGAATCTGTCCGCTATGTGGCCAGCAGTACTCAGGGCAAGCCTCTCTTTGCGGGAAATATCCGCTTTACCTCCACCGTCGTTCCCACCGTGACAACGCAGATTGTGGAATACAGCTGCTCCGCCACCGGCGTGTCCTTCAAGGGAAGTGACTTTGAAAATCTGCCCGGCGTGAACGCGCCCAAGCTGGCCTCCGTATCCTTTACGCCGCCGTCGGCGCTGTTCGGGACGCTCTATCACGGCCGTACCGCCGTTTCCGCAGGCACGCAGATCACGACGGATACCTACTGGTTCAGCGTTGCCCCCGGGACTACCGGAGTAAACAGCATCAACGATATCTCCTTTGTGCCTGCCCTGAGCTATACAGCCGGTGTTGTCACCATCCCCTTCACCGCTATCAGTACCACCGGGGTCCGCTCCGCCGGGAACGTGCGGATCACCGTCGCACCCGGAACAAGCAATCCCGGTACGACGAACCCGGGTACAACCAATCCGGGCACGACCAATCCGGGCACGACCAACCCCGGGACAAACCTGCCCGCCAAGACCTTCTCCGACGTGTCTCCCAGCGCCTACTATTACACCCAGGTTACCGCACTGACCACCAGCGGGGTACTCAAGGGCTATGAGGACGGCACTTTCCGGCCCAAAAATACGGTGACCTTCGGCGAGGCGCTGAAGATGATCCTGACCAGCGCGGGCTATCCGGAGCAGGCTCCCACAGATACGCACTGGGCCAGCGGCTACCTGGCCAAGGCCAAGGCGGATAACCTGCTGCCTGCCGGAATCATTGAGCGCCTGGACCGTCCGGTAGACCGCTACACAATCGCTGAAATCACCGCCCGGGCCATGGGGCTGAAGCTGTCTCCGCTTACGGTCTCTCCCTTTGCCGATATGGCGGTCAACGCAGCGGCTGCTCCCGCTGTGGGGGCGCTCCGCGGCATCGGCGTCCTGATTGGACAAGAGAATCAGTCGAAGCAGATGGTCTATCAGGGCGAATATGCCATTACCCGGGGCGATTTTGCTATCATCATCTGGCGCGTACAGAACTATATGCGCACCGGCAACGTCAACGGAACGGCTGCCGGCTGATCCGGCGGCTCTCTGACCGGCCCCGCTCAAAAAGAGCGGGGCCGGCGCTTTTGCTGGCGAATGGGAGGGATGGGATAATTTCGTTTTTTAGGATTCCATTAACCCTCTTGCCCCGGACGGCGGGATTTGATATAATCATACTGCAACCTCTGAATAAAAGCGGATGGGCGGCGCAGTGCGCCGTACTGTCGAAAGGGAGCAATATGAAAGTTCTGATTACAACGGATTGGTACGCGCCAATCATCAACGGTGTGGTCACTTCCGTGCTGCTTTTGCAGCGGGAGCTGGAGAAGCTGGGCCACGAGGTCCGGGTGGTCACGCTTTCCAATAACCTGCATACCTATAAGGACGGAAATGTCTACTACATGGGCTCCGTCAGCGCCAATAAGATTTATCCCGGCGCGCGGCTGAAAATCAACCGCAACCGCAGCCTGCTGCACGAGCTGGTGGCCTGGCGGCCGGATGTGATCCACTCCCAATGCGAGTTCAGCTCCTTCCGGGTGGCCTATGCCCTGTCCAACCGGCTGGGCATTCCTATTGTCCACACCTATCACACCGTCTATGAGGACTACACCCACTACTTTTCCCCCAGCGTGCGGGTGGGAAAGGCGGTGGTGTCCGTGTTCTCCCGATGGATCTGCGGCCGGACGGCCTGCGTAGTGGCGCCCAGCAAAAAGGTAGAGAAGCTGCTGCAGGAGTACGGCGTCCGCTGCCGGATCGAGGTGATTCCCACCGGCGTGGACCTGGGGGCATACCGGCAGGAGCCGGACGGGGAACGGCTGGCGGCTCTGCGCCGGCAGTGGGGACTGCCGGCGGATCGGACGATCCTCATTAACCTGGGCCGGATGGCCAAGGAAAAGAATCTGGAGCAGCTGGTGGATCAGATTGCCGCCTCCGGGCGGCGGGACATAACCCTCCTGCTGGTAGGGGACGGGCCAGACCGGGCCTACCTGCTGGACTACGCCGGAAAGCGGGGGGTGGATGTGATCTCTACGGGCATGGTGCCCCACGACCAGGTGGCGGACTACTACCGGCTGGCAGATATGTTTGTCACCGCTTCCACCAGCGAGACCCAGGGGCTGACTTACTTCGAGGCGCTGGCTGCGGGACTGCCGGTGCTGTGCCGGAGAGACCCCTGTGTGGAGGATGTGGTGGAGAACGGCATCAACGGCTGGCAGTATGAGACGGCGGAGGACTTCGCGGAATGTCTGGCCGCTTTCTGCGGCGATGGAGCGCTGAGGGAGCGTATGGCCCGGGCGGCAAGGGAGTCGTCGGAGAAATTTTCCGCCGAGGCTTTTGGCGCGGCGGCGGCGCGGCTGTATGCTTCGGTCGAAGAGGCGGCCATGCCCGCCGTGGCGGGAGAGGCGTGAACGATCATATTGTAACAGAGCAGGGACGGACCGAAACCGTCCCTGCTCTGTTTTTATAGTCGAAGCAGTTAAAAATCGGTAAAGTTCGGCGATCAAAACCGGGTGTGGACTTCGTTGTCGTCCTTGGCGGGCGTCAGCCCGCCTGCGTCCTCCGC
>JAAZZJ010000057.1 GCA_014237695.1 Oscillospiraceae bacterium
GGGAGCGGAGCGATTTCTCGCCGTCAGGCGGGAATGAGCAAAGCGGACTTTGCGACGACGATGAGGGGGGTGGCCCGTGAACAGCTTCATGAGCTGGGTCGGCGGCAAAAAGGCGCTGCGGGAGGAGGTGGTGCAGAGGTTCCCTCTGTACTATGAACGTTACATTGAGGTCTTCGGGGGCGGCGGCTGGGTGTTGTTCCACAAGCCCCCCGGCAGGGATTTTGAGGTCTACAACGACTTCAACAGCCTTCTTGCCAACCTGTACCGCTGTGTCCGGGACAAGCCGGATCTGCTGATGAACGCCCTGAAATATGTTCTCAATTCCCGTGAGGACTTTGACCGGGTGCGGCTGGCCCTGCGCCGCCAGCGCACCACCGACATCCAGCGGGCGGCGTGGTTCTATCAGATCATCCGCTACAGCTACGCCTCCGCCCTCACCAGCTACGGCAGCCAGCCCCATGACATGCGGGCCAATTTCCTTCTCATCGAGCAGGCCCACCGGCGTCTGAAGGACGTGGTGGTGGAGAACAAAGATTTTGAGAAGCTCATCCGGCAGTACGACCGCCCGGTGAGCCTCTTTTACTGCGATCCCCCCTACCACGCCACAGAGGGGTACTACCAGAACATCGGGGAGGACGGATTTACAGAAAAAGACCACATCCGCCTGCGGGACGCCCTTCTGTCCATTGAGGGGAAGTTCCTGCTCTCCTACAATGACGACGCCTTTGTCCGGGAGCTGTACGACGCTCCCGGCATCCAGATCGAGGCGGTGACCCGGCTGAACAACATCAAGCAGCGGTACGACCCCAACTGCCAGTTTGCCGAGGTGTTCATCGCCAACTACGACGTGACCGAGCGGCAGCGTGCCGCCACACAGCTGAACCTGTTTGATTTCGGACAGGAAATTTAATCAGAAATCGGAGGAATAGCACATGAAATTCATCAAAGAGATCACACCCAAGGGTCTCCTGCTTCCAGTGACCGCCGCACGGCTGGCCGGGTTCAACGCCGGCGACAAGGTGGAGTACCACACCCTGGATGGGGCCATGCTGGTGCTGAAAGGGCGGATGAGCGCGCCGGAGCTGCTGGCCGTTGTCCAACAGCTCACAAGCACGTCGGCCCAGCTGCTCCACTACCTGTCGGAGGTCTGCGGCCCCTGCGAGGACTGTGATAAGGACAGCTGCCCCTACGACGACTTCGAGGAGGAAGCCGTTCAGGTGAACGAGTATCTGCGGGAGGCCGCCGGCATCCCCGATGGGGCCAAGCTGTGCGCGGAGGTCGACGAGGAGGCCCACACCATCACGGTTCTGGCGGCGGAACACCGCTATGACCTGCGGGACCTTCCGGCGGATCTGCTGGAGACGTTCATGGCGGTGGGCACGTGCCTGAGCAGGCTGGAGGAGCATCTGATCGCGGAGGATACCGTCTATGGCGGCTGATTTTCCCTATCTGTATCCCTACTCCCGCGATGACGCCCGAGACCTTAAACAAACGCAGATGCACGAGGACAGCTTTCGGGTGAATGTGGACTGCGCCAGAGCCATCGAGCAGGCTGTCCGGGATCATTTCAACGCGGCGGACGAGTCGCTGGCCGAGGGCTGCGCCCAGTCTGTGCTGGAACAGTTCGGCTTCAAGCGGGTGAACTTTGTCCTCGCCAACTCCCTGCAAGAGTTCCGCGAGTCGGCCTGCAAGCATCTGGTCAGCGATGAGACCTACCAGTGGGGCAGGAAAACCTTCGTTCCCCCGGACGGCAAGTATAACCGCTACTATGCGGTGGATACCGCCGCGGCACTGCTGGAGTCGTTCATCGGACAGGCCAGGGACGCATACCAGGCGCTGGGACTGTTCGGCCTGGAGCACTGCGCTGGTAACCCGCTGGAGCAGGACTACAAGGGCAAAGTGCTGGTGATGCGTCCCGACACGCTCCGGGAGAGCTGCTGGGACCCCCGCAATATGCTCTGGCTGGCGGAAGGCGGCTTTGGCTGTTCTCCCCACGCCAGAGGTCAGGCGGTCTACGCCACCTGCCTGGGCGACGGGGAAAAGACCCGCTGGAACCGCTCCGACTTCGCTGGCGTTCTGGATGAGCAGTATCTGCCGGACTGGGCGCGGGAGAAGCTGGAGGAGCTTCGCACGCCCCAGCAGGAACAGGACACCGGGCCCGCCATGGGCGGTATGACCATGGAGTAATTCCATTTTACCAAAAATTTTTTAGGAGGAACCGACAATGAAACAGGCCCCTGACCCGACCCTCACATCTCAGCGGGAGACCCTCCCCATGCAGGTGGATGTGAAAATCCACTCCCTCCACGCCAGCGGTCCCGTCCTGGCGGACGCCTCCGTCAACCTGAACGGGTGCTTCGCTATCCGGGGCGTCAAGGTGGTGGAGGGCAGCAACGGCCCCTTCGTCTCCATGCCCAGCTACAAGGGCAGGGACGGCTATAAGGACATCTGCTTTCCCTGTACGAAGGAGTTCCACCAGCAGTTCCATCAGGCAGTGCTGGACGCCTATCAGCAGACTCTGGCTCAGATCCCACAGCGCCAGCAGGAGGGCCAGAGCCAGGATGCTCCGCCCGACCCGGAAATGAAAATGTAGAGGAGGAAACGACGATGAAGAAACTGACCGCAGTCTGCGCCCTGGCATTGGCGCTGACTATGGCCCTCGCTCCCGCCGCTTACGCGGCGGAGTGGGCCGACCCCGCCCAGGTCTGCTACCCCAGCTCCGTCACCCAGAGTGAGGACGGAACTGAGATCCGCAAGTTCTACGATCTGTCCCCGGAGGACGATCCCACCGGCATCCCCCGCTCGGATTTCGAGCAGGACGGATACCACTACACCCTGGTGGATCTGCTCAAGCAGGAACTTCCGGAGCATGAGAGCCGCCAGCACACCGAGACGGTGACGCTGGACAGTAAAAACAAGGACATGGCCTCTGTGCTGGCCCTGCTGCCCCAGGAGAAGGCGTTCGTCACCGACGACGGCCTCGCCGGGACGCTGACCCTGCGGCTGGATACGGTGCAGGTGGAGGTGGCCGGCTACGGCAGCTCCACCAAGCAGGTCTCCGCCACCCGGACCTATCCCAATCTGGCGGGACAGGACACCCAGTACATCCCCAAGACCATCCAGGACGGAGGGCGCACTCTGACCCTCCAGGACGTCAGCTGGCAGACGGACAACACGGGAAGTCTGGACGGCTACGCCCTGGGCGACCGCTACACCGCCGTGGCTACCTACACCGGCAGCGCCACCAGCAGCTATGTCAAAGGCTATACCGTCACCGCCGACTACACTGGGACAGTCAGCAGGATCGCCCTGAACAAGACCCGGTATGTGGCAATTTTCGAGGGGACGCCCCTCCAGCCTGTGGAGCCTGTGGGCGACGGTCTGGAGGCAACCGATCCGGCCCCCGCCGCCAGCTTCAACTGGCCGCTCCTGCTGGCGCCTCTGGGCCTCATCGCCGCGGCTGGCGGCGGCATCGGGATCGCCCTGTTCCTCAAACGGCGCAGTGAGCTGGCCGAGGGCGGCGATGAGGATGCATAATTCCAAACCCGTAATCAGAAAGGACTGGTGAATGTGATGAAGAAGAAACTGACCATGCTCCTCCTGGCTCTGTGCATGACGGCCTCCATGATGGCGACCGCCTATGCCGCGGAGCCTCTGGAGTACACTATCGACGGAGCTGGCAACCCGGAGTACGGCAAGTCCACGTCCATTGAGGCGGTTGCCACGGCTGACCGGGGCGAGATGCCCAATGTGGACGTGAGCAAGAACGCGGCGCTGGCCCCGCCCACCTGCGGCAGTGCCAGCGCCGACACCCTGCACACCGGCACGCCCCTCACTCCCAATCTGGCTCCCGGCTATCAGCCCACTTCCGGAGCCATCATCAACGGCAGCGCCGGTGTCATCCAGCCTCCCGCCATGGGCGGCAGTATGGGAACGGATTCCGGCAGCGGCTCCGTCTATGTCCCCGGCTCGTCCTCGGTGACAGTGACCAACCCCGGCAGTGCCTCCGGCGGCTACACGGCGGTAACGGACGATCTCTATTACTCCGGAGGACACTTGGGCACGCTGAAGATCCCCGCCATTGGTCTGAGCGTCAAGATCTACCAGGGTACGGACAGCGCCGCGCTGAAGAAGGGTGCGGGTCATTTTGAGGACACCTCCATCTGGGATGGAAATGTGGCGCTGGCTGCCCACAACCGGGGCGTGAACAACCACTTCGGGGAGATCCACACGCTGGAGGTGGGCGATACCATCACCCTGACCACACGGCTGGGGACCCGAACCTATGAGGTGACCAGTGTCTCCAAGGTGAGCGAGACAGACCGCAGCGCCCTCGCCGCCTCCACCACCAACATGATCACCCTTTACACCTGCGTCCGTGACCAGCGGGATCAGCGGTGGTGCGTCCAGGGTGTGGAAATTAGCTAATATGCTTCGTTTTCGCCCGCTCGTTTCTCCATTTTAGATTGCATTTTCTTCTCGACTTTTGACCTCTGTTCCGATATTGTATTGCTTGCAAAAGCGCCAAAAATACGGAATACAGGAGGAAAAAAGTATGACCAGCATGAAAAAGCGCATTGCCGCCGCATTGACGGCAGCCACCCTCACCATTGGGCTCACCGTCCCCGCCGCGGCAGCGGAAGCGCCCAACGAACCCATCCGGGTGAGCAGCTACAAGGGCAGTACCCTGGAGGTAGGGGAGCGAAGCGGCCTGATCATCGGCCCCAGCGGGATCGACTACACCGTCACCTCCAGCGACCCGGACACGGTAGCGGTGGAGCAGGTGCTGACCTTCTGGGTGGCTGTCGCAAAGGGGGCGGGGACCGCGGAGATCACCGCATCCAACAGCGCCGGGGAATGCGGGAGCATGGCGCTGACGGTCGGCTCCGCCGCCCCCGCCGCGCCGGAAGCTCCCGCCAGCATGGACAGCGCCAGCCTGACGGACAACCTGGAGATCCGGCAGGAGATGATCCGGCTGATCAACCAGACCCGCAAGGCCAACGGCGTGTCGGAGCTGCCGGTCAGCGAGGCCCTGATGACCGCCGCCCAAGCCTGCTCCGACCGGCGCTACACCTGGCATCACGCCGCAGAGGAGGGCCAAGCCGCCGCTGACGCCGGCTACCCCTACGGTTTCGGTGACAACCTCACCGTGTTCACCGGCACAGACGACGCCGCCCGGCGCGCCGTCGACAACTGGATCAACTCTCCCGGTCACTTCGAGACCATGATCGACTCAAGATGCGACTGCATCGGCGTGGGTGTGACCCAGTACGACGGCATCACCTACTGCTACATGTTCGTCGGAATCCCAAACAGCGTCAATTTTTATGCGTAAGCGAAAATAAAACCAAAACGGCCTTCCAGCGCAAGCTGGAGGGCCGTTTTCTGTCAAAAAGGAGGCTGACAAGCTATGAAAAAGTTCCATTTTCCCCGAACCCGCCTGATCGCGGCTCTGCTGGCCCTGGTCTGCGTGCTGGGCCTGCTCCCCGGCACAGCCCTCGCCGCCACGCCGGACACCATCAAGATGGACGACTGCACCCACAATGGGGTCAAGTATGAGTCCCCGGCTCTGGGTACCTGCCATCTGCACCAGATGCACTTTGGACTTAACGGAAAGAGCACCATGGGCTTCTGTGCCGAGAAGGGCAAGGGCATGGGCTGGTCACTGGAGGGCCACACCTGGGGGAGTCCCAAGCCGGTCAACGACCCCACCGTCAAAACCATGATGGCGTACTTCTACGCCCACTCCACCGGCGTCTTTACTGATCAAGCCAAGGCTTTGGGTGTAGATGATGTGTGGGACAGCAACTACGCATGGACGATGAACTCCTGGACCCAGGCCATCGTCTGGCGCTACAAGGCCGGTCTGCTGTCCGACCCCGTGGTTGCCTGCGCTGAGGAACTGCTGTGCGTCTACAACAATCTGGAACACACCAATTATTCCAGTATTGACGAGACTATGGACGGCAGATCGTTCCGGGACCGGGCGCAGTATATCCTCGACCTGGGCGCGCAGGGCGTATGGGGCGACTGCGCCGTTTATGAATACGCATATGCCGGTCCCGGCTCCAGCTACCATCCGGCAAATGATGTGCAGGCCATCATGATCGGTGAACTGACCGTGACCCGTGAGCTGTATGACCTGATCATCAAAAAGGTAGACAGCACGAATCCCAACAAGGGCCTGTCGGGGGCGCGGTTCAAGGTAGCCTCCGAAAATGGCGCCTACTCCAAGGAAGTGGTGACAGGCAGCGACGGCACTGTTACCGTATCCAAGCTGGAAGCGGGCACCTACGCCGTGACGGAATTGGAAGCCCCGGAGGGTTATGAGATCGACAACGCGGGTCCCCAGTATGTCGTTCTGCCCAATGGAGCCAACAAAATTGTAACGGTTACGTTTAGCGATACCCCTGAGATCACCGGTGAGGGCAGTATCCGCAAGGTGGACGCGGACGATCCCACCAGGGGCCTTGCCGGAGCAGTCATCAAGATCACCGGCGTGGACAACGACTTCACCGGGACCTACGTCACCGGCGCGGGCGGCTACCTGACGGACGTGCCCTGGAAGGATATGCCCCTGGGCAGTTACACCGCCGAGGAGGTCACGCCCCCGGAGGGCTACACCAAAAGCCCGGACGTCAATAAAACCAAGCAGACCTTTGTCTGGGACGGCAAGACCGATGTGGCCCTGGTTTTTGAGAATGACGCCAAGGTAAAGGTCAGGCTCATCAAGCTGGACGACAGCGGCAATCCCCTCCCCGGTGCTGTTTTTAACATTGTGCGTGACGGTCAGATCATCGGCACAGAGGAGACCAAGGCGGACGGCTCCATCACCGTCACCGATGTGACCGAGGGGATGTACGCTTTCGTGGAGGTGTCCGTACCGGCTCCCTGGGCCACCCTTACCGAGCCGGTGATCGCCCATGTGGATCAGGCAACTGTCAACGGCGGCGGAACGGTGACTGTGACGGCCTCCGACAAGCGGCTGCCCAGCCTCACTATTCTCAAGCGGGACGCGCAGACCGGGGATGTGATCCCCAACACCCATTTTGAAATCCGCGGCATCCATTACGGCTACCACAACGATGTGACCACCGGGCCGGACGGCAGGGCGGTCCTCTCCAATATTCCTGTGGACAGCTACGAGGTGACGGAAAAGTCCGTCCCTGATCCCTATGTGGTGGGAGACGAACCCACCCAGACGATCTGGCTGGGGGCCGGAGACAGCAAGGAGCTGGTCTTTGACAACCTAAAGCAGCCTGTCCTGAAAATCTCCAAGGTAGAGCAGGGGGCCAACACCCCCATTCCCGGCACGGTGTTCACCGTGGAGGGCATCGACAGCGACTACCGCCAGGATGTGACCACCGAGGCGGACGGCTTCGCCACTCTGCGCGTTGCCCCCGGCAGCTACCGGGTGACGGAGAAGTCCGTCCCCGAACCCTATTGTCTGCCGGAGGACGAGGCTGACCGGACCCAGACCATCAGCCTGAACGGCGGCGATGATAAGACCCTGATCTTCAAAAACAGCAAGAAGCCCCTGTTGACCCTCTCCAAGATTGACGCCGATACCGGAGTGCCTGTTCCCGGCACTGTCCTCACCGTGGAGGGGATCGACAGCGATTACAAGGATGACTGGACCACCGGCGCGGACGGCACAGTGGCTCTGCGTGTTGATCCTGGAACCTACCGCATCACGGAGAAGTCCGTCCCCGCCCCCTACTACCTGCCGGACAAGGACGCCGACCGGGTGCAGACCATCTCCCTGAACCCTGGCGATGAGAAAACGGTGGTGTTCCGCAACCACAAGACCCCGGAGCTGACCATTTTCAAGGAAGATTCTGTTGCGGGCGCTCCCATCGAGGGCGCCAAGTTCCGTGTGACCTACACCAGCAATGGTGAGGCTGCGGGTGCTCCCGCCTCCATGGACTTTGGTATCTTCGTCACGGATGCCAGCGGCCAGATCAAGCTCCATGAGAAAGGCAAGAAGCTGTACCCCGGTGAGTACACCGTGACTGAGGTGGAGCCTGCTCCCGGTTTCCAGATGAAGGAACCCCTCACTCAGAAGGTGATCCTCCACGGCGGCGAGAGCAAGACGCTCACTTTTTTCAACGAGCCGTTAAATGCCATTGTGGTGGAAAAGTACGACAGCGTGACCCATGAGGCCCTCCCCGGCTGTACCTTCCAGCTCCGCTTTTTGGGCGGCACTTCCGGCACTGGCGGCACGGTCATCGGTACGAAGGTGACCGGGAAAAACGGGACCGCCATCTGGACCGGGCTGACTGCCGGCACTTACATCGTGGAGGAAATCGACCCGGCGGACGGCTATTCCATTATCAATGCTTCGGAAACCGTCTATATCTCCGACAAGGGTGAGCAGAACGTGGTCACGGTCTCCTTCGATAATGCCCCGGACGGCATCCTGCTCATTCGGAAGGTCTGCGCCACCAACCCCAGCGTGACCCTCCAGAACGCCGAGTTCAAGGTTATGTACGCGGACGGGACCCTGATTGGCGACTCCAACGGCATCTACCGCTCCGATGAGAACGGGGAGATCCGCATCCCCGGCCTGAAGCCGGGCAAGAGCGTGGTGGTCACCGAGGTATGCGCCCCCGCTGGCTTCATTCTGGATACCCAGAGCCAGACCATCCAGATCCAGGCGGGCAAAACGGTGTCTCTTACCTTCAAAAATCAGCCGAAAGGCAGCCTGATCATCCAAAAGCGGGACAGCCAGACCGATGAGGTGCTTCCCGGCGCGGAGTTCAGAATCACCACCGCCGCTGGCTGCGAGGTGGGCCTGGACGGGGTCATTGGCTCGTCTACCCTGACCCAGAACGGCATTTTCACCACCGACGCTCAGGGCGAGATCAAGATCACCAATCTGGCTCCCGGTGCTTATGTGATCAACGAAATCAAGGCACCGGACGGCGGGTACGTCATCGACACACCCTCCACCAATGTGGTCATCGGGCAGGGCGGAGACACCCAGACTGTGGTGATCAAAAACACCCGCAAGGGCGGTTTGATTATCGAAAAATATGACAGCGTCACTAAGCAGCCCCTGGCCGGCGCGCAGTTCAAGGTGATGACCGCCAACGGGGAGCTGACCCCGGACAACGAGGGGATGACCTCCTCCAACGGACTCTACACCACCGACCAAAATGGTCAGATCGTGCTGTCCAAGCTGCTCCCCGGCACTTATGTGGTGTCTGAAGAAAAAGCACCGGACAATTACCGCAAGGACCCCACGCCCCAGACAGTCGTGGTCAACGCCGGGGACACCCAGACCATCCGGTTTTACGATGATCCCCTCTGCACCCTGACCATCCTGAAGCGGGACGCTGTGACCAAGAAGCCCCTGCGGGGCGCTGAGTTTATGGTACGGGACAGCTCCGGCCATGTGATCGGCCCCAATAACGGCCTCTACACCACCGGCACAGACGGTACTGTCACCGTCACCGGGCTGGCTCCCAATTCCACTGTGGTCGTCTCCGAGAAAAAGGCCCCCAACGGGTACATTCTGGACGAGACACCCAAAAATATCGTGGTGCGCACCGGCGTGGCCAACACCCTGATCTTTGACAATGAACCCGGCACTACGCTGATTATCCGTAAATTTATCGAGGGCACTGAGAACGAGCCGCTGTCCGGCGTGGCCTTTAAGGTTGTGGACGGTAACGGCGGCGCTATCGGCCCGGACGATGGGATCTACTACACCGACAAGGCCGGCGAGATCGTGCTGGAGGGCATCGAACCCGGCACCACCGTGAAGGTGCGGGAGATCAAGACTGTGGAGGGCTTCGTTTTGGACGGAACTCCCCAGGATATTCTCATCAAGGGCGGCGAAGTGCAGCAGTTGACGTTTTGGAACAAGCGGGCCGGAACCCTGGTCATCCAGAAGAAGGACAGTGTGACCGGCGCTCTGATTTCCGGTGCGCAGTTCCAGCTCACCTACGCCAACGGCGGGTACGTTGACAATGACAACGGCCACCTGAGCAGTAACGGCCTCTACACCACCGATGACAAGGGCGAGATCCGCATCAACGGTGTCACCGGGACCGTGGTGGTCAAGGAGATGGCCATCGGCTGGACTCAAAATGTGGTTATCCTGGAGACGGAGCTGTCCACCCAGGAGCGGGCATGGTATATCAAAGCGGTTGGGCAGTTCGGCTGGTCGAAGCTGGAACTCCAGCAGAGAATCGTGGATCATGCTCATCTGGAAATCGTCCTCGACTTTGCGGATGAAGTGTGCTATACTGAAGAAAACACCGCCAGCATGGAGTGTATAGCCAATGACAAAGATCCTGTTTGTGTGCCATGGAAACATCTGCCGCAGCCCAATGGCCGAGTTCGTGATGAAAGACCTGGTAAAGAAAGCGGGGCTGGAGTCGGAATTCCTCATCGAGTCCGCAGCCACCAGCACCGAGGAGATCGGCAACCCGGTCTACCCTCCGGCCCGCCGCAAACTGGGCGAGCATGGAATCGATTGTGCTGGCAAAACAGCCCGCCAGCTGAGGAACGAGGACTACGAGCGGTACGACCTCCTGATTGGAATGGATCGGGCCAATCTGCGAAATATGCACCGCATCTGCGGCGGCGATTTCGATGGCAAGATGCACCTGCTGATGGAGTTTACCGACCGCCCCAGCGATGTGGCCGACCCATGGTACACAGATGATTTTGAAACTACCTGGCAGGATGTGCTGGCCGGGTGCAGCCGGTTACT
>JAAZZJ010000058.1 GCA_014237695.1 Oscillospiraceae bacterium
TTTGGGTACTTTTTGTTCACACAAAAAGTACCCGCGGGGTCCGGGGGCGCGCAGCCCCCGGGCCGGTCAAAGCAGAAGCTTTTTTAGACCAACAAGGTCCTCTGCAATGAAGGAAGCCCCTGCCACCGCAAGCTCCTCCCGTGAACCATAGCCGTATAAGACCCCGATGCAGGGAATCCCATTCTCCCTGGCTCCCTCCACATCATGCCGCCGGTCGCCCACCATAACCACGGAGGAGGCATCCTCCGCATAACCGAGCGCCCGGCGGACCACGTCCGCCTTCCTCGCCCCGTCCTCGTTGCCCAGGGGCGCGCCGCAGATATGCTCAAAATACCCTGCCAGCTCAAAATGCTCCAGCACCCGCAGGGCCTGTACCTCCGGCTTGGAGGTAGCCACCATCAGCTGCAGTCCCGCCTCCTTCAGCTCCCGCAGCAGCTCCGCCACCCCGGGATAGGGCGCGTTCTCCAGCCACCCCTTTTCCACAAAGTATCCCCGGAAGACCTCCACCGCCTTCACCGTCTGTTCCGGCGTAAACCCATAATACTCCGGCAGGGACTCATTAAGAGGCGGCCCAATAAATTTCAACAGATTTGCAGGCTCCTCCCGGATGCCGAAATGTGCCAGTGCCCGAGCCAAGGAGTTGGTGATCCCCGGCGCGGAATCCGTCAGAGTGCCGTCCAAGTCAAATAAAACC
The DNA here is from genome assembly GCA_014237695.1 of Oscillospiraceae bacterium. Classification (GTDB taxonomy): domain Bacteria; phylum Bacillota; class Clostridia; order Oscillospirales; family Oscillospiraceae; genus Pelethomonas. Next base: position 695 of record JAAZZJ010000058.1, read on the forward strand.
GTTTTCCACATAAAATCAGCCCACAAATTCCTTCACACACCGCCGGTACGCCGCCACCGGGTCCTCCGCCTGGGTGACAGGCCGTCCCACGACGATATAGTCGCTCCCCAGCTCCCTGGCCTTGGCCGGAGTGGTGACCCGAACCTGATCCCCCACGTCCCCGTCCGCGAACCGCACGCCGGGGGTGACGGTGAGGAAGCCCTCCCCGCAGCCCTGATGGACCTTCCCCGCCTCCAGCGGGGAGCAGACCACGCCGTCCAGCCCCGCCCCGGCGGCGCATCTGGCGTAGTGCATCACCACCTGATCCAGCGGCTCCCGGATCAGCAGGTCCTCCTCCATCCGCTCCTGACTGGTGGAAGTGAGCTGGGTCACGGCGATGAGCAGTGGCCGGGTGCCGTCTGGCCGGGTCAGGCCCTCCAGAGCGGCCTCCATCATGGCCTTTGTCCCGGCGGCGTGGAGGTTGGTCATGTCCACGTCCAGCCCGGACAGCACCGACATGGCCTTTTTCACCGTGTTGGGGATGTCGTGGAGCTTCAGGTCCAGAAAAATCTTGTGTCCCCGGGCCTTGATCTCCCGGACGATGGCGGGTCCCCCGGCGTAGTACAGCTCCATGCCGATCTTCACGAAGGGCTTTTCCTCCTGAAACCGGTCCAGAAAGGCAAGGGTCTTCTCCCTGCTGTCGAAGTCCAGTGCGATGATAACGTCCTTACCCATGATGCGCTCCTCCTATGATTTCCGTCAGACTGTTGATCCCATACTTTTCCATGACCCCCGGCAGATCCCGGACGATGTCCCGGCAGGCGAAGGGATTAACCAGATTTGCCGCCCCCACCTCCACGGCGGAGGCCCCCGCCAGCATCATCTCAATAACATCCTCCGCCGAGGATACGCCCCCCATGCCGATGATGGGGATGCTCACCGCCTCATAGACCTGATACACCATCCGCACCGCCACCGGGAACACCGCCGGTCCGGAGAGCCCCCCTGTGCCGTTGGCCAGCAGGGGCTTTTTTGTTTTCAGGTCGATCCGCATGGCCAGCAGGGTGTTGATAAGGCTCACCCCGTCTGCCCCCGCCTCCTCGCAGGCCCGGGCCACGGCGGCGATGTCCGTCACATTGGGGCTGAGCTTCATATAGACCGGCTTTCCGGTGACCGCCTTGACGGCCCTCGTCACCGCCGCCGCCGCCTCCGGGCTGGACCCGAAGGCCATGCCGCCGCCGTGGACGTTGGGGCAGGAGATGTTGACCTCCAGCCATCCCACCTGCTCCTCCCTGTCCAGCAGGGCGCAGGTCCGGACGTACTCGCCGATGGAGAACCCGCTGACGTTGGCCATCACCGGCTTGTGGAAAAATCCCCTCATCCGGGGCAGCTCCTCCGCGATGACCTTCTCCACCCCGGGGTTTTGCAGCCCCACGGCGTTGAGCATCCCCCCGGGGGTCTCGGCGATCCGGGGCGCCGGGTTGCCGAACCGGGGCTCCTGTGTGGTGCCCTTAAAGGAGAAGGTCCCCAGACAGTTGATATCGTAGAGTTCCGCGAATTCCGCCCCGTACCCGAAGGTCCCGCTGGCGGGGATCACCGGGTTGTCCAGCCGGATGCCGGACAGGGTGACAGAGGTGTCTACCATATGATCTCCTCCTTCTCCAGCACCGGACCGTCCTTGCAGATCCGCTTGTTCCCATATTTCGTCCTGCAGGAGCATCCCATACAGGCCCCGAACCCGCACCCCATCCGCTCCTCGAAGCTGAGGAGCCCGGAGGTGGCTGCCGCGTTGTATACCGCTTTCAGCATGGGCAGCGGCCCGCAGGCGCAGAAGTAGCCGTACTCTTCCGGCAGGGCGTCCGTCACGAACCCCTTCACGCCATAGCTGCCGTCCACGGTGGTAACGGTGGTCTCGATCCCCAGTTCCCGGAACCTGTCCTCGTAGAAAATTTCCTCTTTCTTATTGAATCCAAGGATGGCGACGGGCGTTTTCCCCGCCCGCAGCAGGGCCTTTGCCAGCCCATACATGGGCGGCACGCCCACGCCGCCGCCGATGACCAGCGTCCGCTCCCCGCACCTGGACACGTCGAACCCGTTCCCCAGTCCGCACAGCACGTCCAGCTCCTGCCCCTGCTCCATGCCGCCGAGGGCGGCGGTGCCCTTTCCGACCACCTTGTAGATAATGGTGATGCCCTGCCCGTCCCAGTCGCAGATCGAGATGGGCCGCCGGAGAAAGAGCCCGTCCAGCCGGATGTTGATGAACTGTCCCGGCGCGGTAATGGCCCCGGTGTCCCCCTCCAGCCGCATTTCCCAGACGTCCGCCGTCAACTGCCGGTTATATTGTATCCGATAAATACTCTGCGTCATACTCCGTCCTCCCTCCAGACGATCCTGCCGTCCGCCATGGTCAGCAGGCACACGCCGTACAGCTCCATTCCCGCGAAGGGCGTGGCCCGCCCCATGGTCTGAAACCGCTCCGGGTCCACGGTAAATTTCCGGTCCAGATCGAACACCGTCAGGTCCGCGGGCTGTCCAGCCGCCAGAGGCGTGCCGTACCCGAACCGTTTTGCGGCGTTCCCGTTCAGCAGTGCCATCAGCCGGTCCATGGAGAGGATGCCCGGCTTCACCAGATGGGTGTATACCGCCGCGAAAGCGGTCTCCAGCCCCACCACGCCCATGGCGCTTTTCTCCAGCCCCCGGCCCTTCTCCTCCGCCGAGTGGGGGGCGTGGTCGGTGGCGATCATGTCGATGGTCCCGTCCCGCAGTCCCTCAATGAGGGCCGCCCGGTCCTCCCGGGACCGGATGGGGGGATTCATCTTGAACCGCCCGTCCTCCCGGAGGTCCCCGTCACAGAACACAAGATAGTGGGGCCCGGTCTCGCAGGTCACGTCCACCCCCCGGGCTTTGGCCTCCCGGATCAGCGCCACGCTCTCCCTGGCGGAGATGTGGCAGACGTGGTATTTGACCCCCGTCTCCTCCGCCAGCTTCAGGTCCCGGGCGATCTGTCCCCACTCGCTCTCGGAGCAGATGCCCCGGTGTCCGCGGGCCCGGGCGTAGTCCCCGTCGTGGATATACCCGCCCCGGAGGAGGCCGTTGTCCTCGCAGTGGGCGGCGACGGGCTTCCCCAGCCGCTTTGCCTCCCCCATGGCCTCCCGCATCATCTCCCCGCTCTGGACCCCCCGGCCGTCGTCGGAGAATCCGGCCACAAAGGGGGCCATGGCCTCCATATCCGCCAGGGCCTCCCCCCGCTCCCCCCGGGTGATGGCCCCGTAGGGATGGACGTGGACCGCGGCGTCCCGGGCGATGATCTCCCGCTGGACGTTCAGGGCCGCCAGACTGTCGGGGACCGGGTCCAGGTTGGGCATGGCGCACACGTGGACGTACCCGCCCCTGGCGGCGGAGAGGGTGCCGGTGCGGATGGTCTCCTTATAAGAAAACCCCGGCTCTCGAAGATGAACATGAACATCAACGAAACCGGGAAACACGGCGGCATGATGGAGATCAATGACGGCGGCGCCGGCGGCGTCCAGCCCCCTGGCGATAGAAACAATGCGCCCCTCCGCCGTCAGGAGATCGGCGGGAAGGAAGCCCTCTTTTGTAAACAGAGATCCGTTTTTCAGCAGATACTTCAACACATGCGCTCCCTCTGGTTGTAAAAAACCATTTTCACTTATTATATCGAAGGCGGCGGGCCCTGTCAACCAGAAAATTTACCGGCCATACGGGAAAAAAGGTCTTGCTCGTGACGCAGGGTAATGAGGTATACTACCCTCAGGAGGTGTTGAACGTGGACAGATACAGAGCGATCCCCCAGGGATATATGACCGCAGGCGCAGCTGCAAAGAAAATGGGCGTAACTGTCAGAACCTTACAGCATTATGACAGAGAAGGACTGCTCCCGCCGTCGGCGATAAGCGAAGGCGGCCGCAGGCTGTATACGGATAAAGACATCATCAGGCTCCACCAGATACTGTCCCTGAAGCATCTGGGCTTTTCCCTGGACGACATCAGGGACCGGTTGATCCCGCTGGATACGCCGGCGGATGTGGCGCAGGTTCTGTCTGAGCAGGCGGCTGCCGTCCGGGAGAAAATTGCAGCTTTGACAGGATCACTTTCCAGGATCGAGGCTCTGAAAACCGAGGTGCTGGAAATGCAGTCGGTAGATTTTAAGAAGTACGCGGACATCATCGTCAATCTGGAAATGAAGAACAGCTTTTACTGGCTTATCAAGCATTTTGACGGCGAAATGCTGGATCACATCCGCAGCCGGTTCGACAAAGAAAGCGGCGTTGCGTTTATGCGGCGATTCCAGCGCCTGCAAGATGAGGCGATCCAGCTGCAGGCGGATGGCATACCGGCAGGAGGCCAACGGGGACAGCAGTTTGCAAAAGAGTATTGGGCCTTGATTATGGAATTCACCGGCGGGGATACCGGCATGCTTCCGAAACTCATGCAGATGGGACAGGGAGATCAATTCGGTCAGGAGTGGACGCAGAAGCAGGCCAAGGCAAACGTCTTTATTGAACCGGCCTTGGGCGCTTATTTCGCAAACGAGGGGATAGACCCCTTTCAGGAGGAGACGATATGACGAATGCGTTGGAAGTGCGCGGACTGCGAAAAAGCTACGGCGAAAAGGCGGTCCTGAAAGGAATCGACCTGAGCGTGGGCCGGGGAGACATTTTTGCGCTGCTGGGCGTAAACGGCGCGGGGAAGACGACGGCCCTTTCATGTATCGAGGGACTGCGAAAGTACGACGGCGGAACGATATCCGTAAACGGCAGAATCGGGATACAGCTGCAGTCGGCGGCATTGCCCGCCCACATCAAAGGGGCCGAAGCCGTGGAGCTGTTCGCAAGGTGGAACCGGAAGACTGCGGACCACTCCATGCTGGCGGCGCTGGATACTGGCAGCATTGCGGGCAAGCGGTACCAGGAAATGTCCACCGGACAGAAGCGGCGGCTCCATCTGGCGCTGGCGCTGATCTGCGATCCGGACATCGTGTTTCTTGACGAACCAACGGCGGGACTGGACGTGGAGGGCCGCATCTCCCTCCACCGGTACATCCGTGAGCTGAAGGCGCGGGGAAAAACGATCGTTCTGGCCACGCACGACATGGCCGAGGTGGAGAGCCTGTGTGACAGCATTGCGATCCTGCGGGATGGAAGGATCGCCTTTGCGGGAACGGTCATAGAGCTGACGGAAAAGATCGGGAAGCACTATAACATCCAGATTCGGACGGATCAGGGCACGGAAACCTATGGGACCGGCGATATCGTGGCCAGCCTGACGGCGATCCTCAAGAGCTATCAGGAAAAAAACGCCGTCATACAGGACATCCGGGTGGACCGCGGGTCCCTGGAACAGCATTTTCTGAAAATTGCGAAGGGGGAATAAGCGATGAACGGATTTCTATATGGCGTCGCGTTACAGTGGAAGCTGGATCTGCGCAGCCGGACCATGCTGATTACCTGCTATGCCGTTCCGCTCCTGTTCTTTGCGGTAATGGGAGGAATTTTTACATCTGTCATGCCGGAGAGCCGGGAGACCCTGATCCAGTCCATGACCGTCTTTGCCGTTACCATGGGCGCGCTGATCGGACTGCCGCCGTCCCTTGTGGAGACATACCGGAGCGATGTCAAAAACGCATATCAGGCAAACGGCGTGCCGCTGTCCCTGGGACTGGCCCTGATAAACAGCTCCGCGTTCGTGCATCTGCTCATCATGAGCGGCATTCTCTATGCGGCCGCGCCGGTTCTCTTTGACGCAAAGCTCCCGGAGCATCCGGGAATCTATTTCAGCGGGCTGGTGGTCCTGATCGCCGTATCCCTCAGCGCCGCCAGCGTCGTCGGCCTGGCCGTAAAGGATACCGCAAATACCTCCATGATCTCTATCCTCCTCTTCCTCCCGTCCACGATGCTGTCGGGAATCATGTTCCCAAAGGAAATGCTTCCGAAGGCCTTCGTCATTGCCGGAAAGTTTTTCCCCGCGGCATGGGGGTACGAATGGATGACCGCCCCCGGGTTTTCCTGGCGGACGCTCTGCCCCCTGCTGGGCATTTTTCTTGCAGCGTGTATAGTCTGCGGCATTCTGTTGAAGAGGATCCGCACCCGATGATGCTGCCCGCGTGCGCAGAGCAAACTGTTCAACAGGAAATAGATCAGGCCGGCCGCTGGACAAAGCCCAGCGGCCGGCCTGACAGCGCACGCGCCGCAGAAACCATTTTGCATCGTTTCCGCCTGAGAAAAGGCCTACCGGTTCTCCACCGCCGCGATCTTATCGACCCTCCTCTGGTGCCGCCCGCCCTCGAACGGAAAGCTCAGAAACGCCTCCACGATCTGCCGGGCCATCAGGGGCCCGGTGATCCCCGCCCCCAGGGCCAGCACGTTGGCATCGTTGTGCCGCCGGGTCATCTGGGCGCTCCAGGGCTCGCTGCACAGGGCGCACCGGACTCCCTTCACCTTGTTGGCGGTAATGGAGGCCCCGATGCCGGTGGTGCAGATGACGATGCCCCGGTCGCACTTCCCTTCCGCCGCCGCCCGTGCGGCGGGTTCGCAGAAATCGGCGTAGTCGCAGCTCTCCAGCCCGTGACAGCCGAAATCCTCCACCTCATGCCCCTGCTCCGCCAGCCAGGCTTTCAGATCCTCCTTCAGCGCGTACCCGCCGTGGTCGGACGCGATAGAGATCTTCATACCGTCTTCCTCCTATTTTTTGAACATGTCAAAGAAGCTCTTCCGCTCCTTGTAGTTGTGTTCCTTCAGCGTATCGCTGAACTTCCGCAGGGCCTCCTTCTGCTCCCGGTTGAGGCCCCTGGGGGTCTCGATGTGTACGGTAACGAACTGGTCGCCCCTTCCCCGGCCGTTGACCACGGGGATGCCCTTGCCCTTGAGCCGGAAGGTGGTGCCGGTCTGGGTGCCCTCGGGCAGGGTGTAGGACACCTTGCCGTCAATGGTGGGGATCTCCAGCTCCCCGCCCAGCACCGCCTGGGTAAAGGTGATGGGCGCGTCGCAGTAGACGTCGGCCCCGTCCCGCCGGAAAAGCTGGTGGGGCTGGACGGTAATGACGATCTGCAGGTCCCCGGCAGGGCCGCCGTTGCGCCCGGCGTTGCCCTGTCCCCGGAGGGAAATGATCTGCCGGTCGTCGATGCCCGCCGGGATGGTGACCTTCACGGTCTTCCGCTTCCTGGTCTGTCCGGAGCCGCCGCAGCTCTTGCAGGGGGTGGAAATGACCTTCCCCTTGCCGCCGCACTTGGGGCAGGGCCCGGTGGTGGCGAAGACCCCCATGGGGGTCTGGCGGCGCTGCTGTACGGTGCCGGAGCCGCCGCAGCCCGTACAGGTCTCCGGACTGGTGCCCGGGGCCGCGCCGGAGCCTTTGCAGGTCTCGCACTGCTCCACCCGCTCCAGGGACACGTCCTTCTCGCACCCGAAAGCCGCCTCCTCAAAGGAGATGGTCAGTCCCATGCGCAGGCTGTCCCCCCGCTGGGGGCCGGTCCGGGACCGGGTCCCGCCGCCGAAGCCTCCCCCGAAGAAGCTGCCGAAGATGTCCCCCAGGTCCCCGAAGTCAAAGCCCCCGTCAAACCCGCCGCCGTAGCCGCCGTTCTGAGCGGCGTAGCTGGGGTCCACTCCGGCGAAACCGAACTGGTCGTACCGGGAGCGCTTGCCGGCGTCGCTGAGGACCTCGTAGGCCTCGTTGATCTCCTTGAAGCGCCCCTCGGCGCTCTTGTCGCCGGGGTTCATGTCCGGGTGGTTCTCCTTGGCCAGCTTCCGGTAGGCCTTTTTGATTTCCGCGTCCGTGGCGGTCTTCTGAACGCCCAGGACCTCGTAGTAGTCTCTCTTGTTTTCGGCCATAGTCTCTCACATCCAATCTCTCGCAAAACACTCCAAACGGGGCGGGGCACACATCCCCGTCCCATTTGAAGCGTATTCTGCTTACTTGTCCTGGCCGTCCTCGTCCACGACCTTGTAGTCCGCGTCGTAGAACTGCTGGCCGCCGGCATCCCCGCCGGGCTGGCCGCCCATGTCGGGTCCGGGACCGGCCTGGGGGCCGCCCGCCTGCTGGTACAGCTTCTCGCTGACGGCGAAGAACGCCTGCTGGAGGGCCTCGGTATCCGCCTTGATGGCGGCGGTGTCCTCGCCCTTGAGGGTCTCCTTCAGCTTGTCGATGGCGCTCTGGACGCTGGCCTTGTCGCTCTCGGGGAGCTTATCGCCCATCTCGCCCAGGGTCTTCTCCGCCTGATAGACCATCTGATCGGCGCTGTTGCGGGTCTCCACGGATTCCTTGATCCGGGCGTCCTCGGCGGCGTACTGCTCCGCCTCCTTCACGGCCTTCTCGATGTCGTCCTTGGACATGTTGGTGGAGGAGGTGATGGTGATGTGCTGCTCCTTGCCGGTGCCCAGGTCCTTGGCGGAGACGTTGACGATGCCGTTCACGTCGATGTCAAAGGTGACCTCGATCTGGGGCACGCCCCGCCGGGCGGGCGCGATGCCGTCCAGGTGGAAGTGGCCCAGGCTCTTGTTGGCGGCGGCCATTTCCCGCTCGCCCTGGAGGACGTTGACCTCCACGCTGGTCTGGTTGTCGGCGGCGGTGGAGAAGATCTGGCTCTTGCGCACGGGGATGGTGGTGTTGCGCTCGATGAGCTTGGTGCATACGCCGCCCATGGTCTCGATGCCCAGGCTCAGCGGGGTGACGTCCAGCAGCAGCATGCTGGTGGAGGTGTCGCCGCCGATGACGCCCGCCTGAATGGCGGCGCCCATGGCCACGCACTCGTCGGGGTTGATGCCCTTGAAGCCGTCCTTGCCGGTGATCCGCTTCACGGCGTCCTGAACGGCGGGGATACGGCTGGAGCCGCCCACCAGAAGCACCTTGGAGATCTCGCTGCCGCTGAGGCCAGCGTCGCTCATGGCCTGACGCACGGGGCCCATGGTGGCCTCCACCAGATGCTCGGTCAGCTCGTTGAACTTGGCCCGGGTGAGGGTCACGTCCAGATGCTTGGGCCCGGTGGCGTCGGCGGTGATATAGGGCAGGTTGACGTTGGAGGAGGTGACGCCGCTCAGCTCAATCTTGGTCTTCTCGGCGGCCTCCTTCAGGCGCTGCATGGCCACCTTGTCGCCGGAGAGGTCGATGCCCTCGGCCTTCTTGAACTCGGCCACCAGATACTTCATGACGCACTCGTCGAAGTCGTCGCCGCCCAGGCGGTTGTTGCCGGCGGTGGCCAGAACCTCGATGGTCCGGCTCTCGGCGTCGATGTCCAGGATGGACACGTCGAAGGTGCCGCCGCCCAGATCGTAGACCATGATTTTCTGGTCCTCTTCCTTGTCCACGCCGTAGGCCAGGGCGGCGGCGGTGGGCTCGTTGATGATGCGCTTGACCTCCAGGCCGGCGATCTTGCCGGCGTCCTTGGTGGCCTGGCGCTGGGAGTCGGTGAAGTAGGCGGGGACGGTGATGACCGCCTCGGTGACGGTCTGGCCCAGATAGCTCTCGGCGTCGGCCTTGAGCTTCTGGAGGATCATTGCGGAGATCTCCTGGGGGGTGTAGTTCTTGCCGTCGATGGACACCCGGTGGTCGGAGCCCATCTCCCGCTTGATGGAGGCGATGGTCCGGTCGGGGTTGGTGATGGCCTGGCGCTTTGCCACCTGGCCCACCATGCGCTCGCCGGTCTTGGAGAAGGCCACCACCGAGGGGGTGGTACGGTTGCCCTCCGCGTTGGCGATGACAACGCTTTCGCCGCCCTCCATGACGGCTACGCAGGAATTGGTTGTACCGAGATCGATACCGATGACTTTAGACATGGTGTTTGTCCTCCTGAATATATGGAAAAATTTTTTATTAACAAAGGTTGGA
>JAAZZJ010000059.1 GCA_014237695.1 Oscillospiraceae bacterium
GGCTGACGCCGTTCCTGTACCCCATGCTGCCGGCGGCGGTGGCCATGTTCGAGGGGACCCGGCGGGGGGCGGTGTTTGCCCTGATATTTGGCGTGCTGTGTGACCTGCTGCTGCCGGCGCCTTTCCGGGGATTTTTTGCCATCATCTTCCCTGTCATCGCGGCTCTTTCCGGCGGGGTCGCCGGCAGGCTGCTGTCCAGAGGATTTTTGTGCGCGCTGATCGTGTCCTCCCTGGGACTGCTGGCGACGGGAGCTTTCCGGATGGTGGTGCAGATTCTGGCCGGCGGACGGTACCTGGGCCTTATGGCGCAAATTACCCTGGGGGAAACCCTGCTGACCCTGCCGGCCCTGCTCATCGTGCTGCCGCTGTACCGGACGGTCTTCCGGCGATGCGCGGCGGATTACTGATAAAACCAGTGGAGAAAGGAACTGCCCTTGGAATACGAGAGACATTTTTTTCGAAGGTCCAACCTTCTGCTGATTGCCTACGCCGTCTGCCTGGCCTTTTTTGTGTGCGTCCTCTATGACGCGCAGATTGTCCACGGGGCGGACTATCTGTCCGAATCGGCCACCCAGGTGACCACTACCCAGAAGGTGAAAACCTTCCGGGGGAGCATTACGGACCGCAACGGGAAGGTGCTGGTCTCCAACCGGCAGATCTATACCGTGACTTTTGATCCGAAACTGGTGGAGGACGATCCTGCCATTGTCCCCGGTGAGAACAGCACGGTCCACTCCGAGAGCGTGGCCCAGGCCATGCTGCGGCTGCTGCGGCTGCTTCAGGAGCAGGGGATCGCCTGGGAGGACGGGCTGCCGGTGTCCCTGAACGCGCCCTATTCCTACACCTTCCCGGAGGCCACCGGCACCCAGCGGGTCCGGTTTCAGAATTTTCTGCGGGACCGGGACTGGTCTCTTACGGAGATCACGGCGGATACCAAGCTGCCCCTTATGAGCGGAAAGCTGCTGAAGGAATTTGAGCTGTCCGCCTCCTCCGCCCTGTCCGCAGATCAGCTCATGGAGCTGATGCGGAAGGACTTCGGCATTCCGGAGAGCTTTACGGAGCAGGAGGCAAGGCTGACCCTGGGGGTACTCTATGAGCTGCGCCTGCGCACCTTGGAGCGCAACGCCGCTACGGTGCCCTACCTTCTGGCGGAGGATGTGGAGGTGGAACTCATCTCCCTGCTCAATGACGGACGGTTCTCCGGCGCGGTGGTGGACAGCAAGGCTGTCCGCCAGTATCACACCGACTATGCCGCGCACATCCTGGGGAGGATCGGCTCCATCCCGGACAGGGAGGCCCAGGCCGCCCTCAACGAGCCCTACAATACCGCCAAGGAGGCGGGGGAGGACTTGAGCGGTTATCACTACTATCAGCTCAACGAGCAGGTGGGGAAGGACGGTGTGGAGCTGGCCTTCGAGTCCTGGCTCCGGGGCCGGGAGGGCACCCGGGCCATTACCACCGACCAGAACGGAAAGATCACCAGCGAGCTGTATACCATTGATCCGCAGCCGGGCGGCACGGTGGCGCTGACCATTGACATCGACTTCCAGGCGAAGGTGGAGGCCGCTCTGGCCAACGGCGTGGAGGCCGCCAGGGCCGGGGCCAGAAACGACGAGGAGCGGGAGCGCATGAAGACCATCGGCGGCGCGGCCGCCGTCGTCAGCGTAAAGGACAGCGAGATCCTGTCTCTGGCCACCTATCCCTCCTACAGCCAGCGGACCTATCAGGAGGATTACGGGACCCTCTCCCAGGACCCGGCTGCTCCCTATACCAACCGGGCGGTGAACGGCGCGTACACGCCGGGCTCCACCTTCAAGCCCATGACCGCCGCCGCCGCTCTGGAGAGCGGGATCATTGACCCGAAAACCAAGATCAACGCCACCGGCCACTGGACCTACCCCGGGGACCCCAACAGCTATGCAAACTGCTGGCTTTACAACAGCAGCGGGGGGCGGCACGGCAAAATCAATGTCAGCGAGGCGCTGACCGTTTCCTGCAACTACTTCTTTGCTGAAATGGGCTATCAGCTCGGCATGGAGCGGCTTAATGAGTATGCCGCCGCTTTCGGCCTGGGCGAGCATACCGGTATTGAAATCAGCGAGCGCACCGGCGCCCGGCACGAGAATACTCCCGGCGAGGACCAGTCCCCCTGGGCGGGGTTCGGGCAGGCCCAGCAGGTCTACACCCCCCTCCAGCTGGCCAACTATATCGCCACGCTTCTGCGGGGCGGGCAGCGGCTGGACGCCCATCTTCTCCGGGATGTGACATCCTACGACGGCGGCGCCGTCCTCTATACCCACCAGCCGGAGATTCTGGCGGATCTCTCCCTTTCCGAGGAGACCCTGACGGCGGTGAAAAAAGGCATGGGGGATCTGGTGACCACAGGCTCCCTGGCCGGAGAATTCAAGAACTGCACCGTCACCGCCGGAGCCAAAACCGGCAGCGCCCAGGTGGGCGATGTGGTTCCTGACGGCGTATTTGTCTGCTTCGCCCCCTTTGAGGATCCGGAGATCGCCGTGGCGGTGGTCATTGAGCAGGGGCGCAGCGGCGCGGCACTGGCCCCCATCGCCGTGCAGATTCTCAACGACTACTTTACCCCCGGTGATACCGGCTATACAGTGGTGCCGGAAGGCACGCTGCTGCCATAAGGGCTCGAAAAATACGACAGCAAGGAAAGCATCTGTATGACGATGATCTTTGATTCCAGAGACACCCGGTACAAGACCCCTTACGGCGCCGCCCCCTGCGGCACGGCCGTCACCGTAACGCTCCGCCCGCCTCAGGAGTTTTCCTCCGGGGCGCTGCTCCTTTTCGAGGAGTTTGCGGACGCCTACTGGGAGCAGCCCCTGACTCCGGCCGGCGGGGAGGACGGCCGGGCGGTACTCACCGCCGCCTACGAGACGCCGGAGCAGCCGGAGCTGGTCTGGTACGCCTTCCGTCTCCAGGGGGAGGGGGGAAAGACCCTGTGGCTGGGCAAAAACGGACTGTGCCGGGAGGAGAAGGAGCTGAGCTGGTGGCAGCAGACCGTCTATGACGGCTCGGCCTCCACGCCGGACTGGTTCGGCCGGGGGGTCACATACCAGATTTTCCCCGACCGGTTCCGCCGGACGGCCGTTCCCAATCCCGCCGGGATGCCGGGATGCCGGACGGTCCATCAGAACTGGGAGGAGGGGATGGAGTACCTCCCCGACGAAAAGGGGGAGATCCGCAACCGGGACTTCTTTGGCGGGAGTCTGGCGGGGGTGGAGGAGAAGCTGGATTATCTGAAATCCCTGGGGGTTGGCACCATCTATTTCTGTCCCATCTTTGAGTCCGACAGCAACCACCGGTACAACACCGGAGACTACGAGAAGATCGACCCTATGCTAGGCAGTGAGGAGGATTTCCGCCGCCTGTGCCGGAAAGCGCATGAGCTGGGCATCCGGGTCATGCTGGACGGCGTTTTCAACCACACCGGCAGCAACAGCCGGTACTTCAACGCCGACGGCGCCTATCCGGACCTGGGAGCCTTTCAGAGCAGGGAGAGCCCTTACTATCCCTGGTACGCGTTTCTGTTCTGGCCCCACCGGTATGATGCGTGGTGGGGGGTGAAGACCCTGCCGGCCGTCAACGAGACCTGCCCCAGCTATATGGAATACATCATCGAGGGGAAAAACTCCATCATCCGCCGGTGGCTCCGGGCGGGGGCGGACGCCTGGCGGCTGGATGTGGCCGACGAGCTGCCCGACGAGTTCATCGCCGGAATCCGCACCGCTATGGTCCGGGAGAAGCCGGACAGCTTCCTGCTGGGAGAGGTCTGGGAGGACGGCAGCAACAAGATCGCCTATGACCAGCGGCGGAAATACCTCCTGGGCCGGGAGACCCACGGACTGATGAACTACCCCTTTCGGACGGCGGCTCTGGCCTATTTGCAGGGGGGCGGAGCGGAGAACTTCATGGAGGCCATGGAGACCATCCGGGAGAACTACCCCCGGCCGGCTTTCTACAGTGCCATGAATCTGCTGGGGACACATGATACGCCCCGCGTCCTGACGGTGCTGGGGACAGGGCCCGATGGCGGACCGGAGGACAGGACTGCCCGGGCGGAGTACCGCATGTCTCCGGAGGAGCGGGAGCGGGGGACGCGGCTGCTCCGGGCGGGGGCGGTGCTGCTGTACGCTTTCCCCGGTTCGCCTATGGTCTATTACGGAGACGAGGCGGGCATGGAGGGGTTTGAGGACCCCTTTAACCGGGGGACTTACCCCTGGGGCCGGGAGGACCAGGCGCTGCAAAAGCATTTCACCCTGCTGGGGAAGCTGCGCGGCGGGCGGCCCTCCCTCCAGTTCGGGGAGCTGCGGTGGCTGTGCGCCCGGGGGCCCCTGCTGGCGTTCGCCCGGGAGGAGGGTGAGGAGATCACCGCTGCGATTCTCAATGCCGGAGAGGCCATGGAGGAGATTTCGATTTCCTGGCCCCGGCATCTGGCCACCGACGTCATTTCCGGCCAGCAGTTCGCGGCGGTCCAGGACCGGCTGACGCTGCGGGTTCCGGGAATGGAGTGTATGCTGCTGGTCTGAGAACCTGTATTCATCATCGGGGGATGCCGGATGGACGGGGATTTTTCCCGTCAGACAAGAAGATTTTCCCGTGAAGCGCCGCAGGAAAAACGATTGAATTGTATTTGCCGCCTGCGGGCGGAAAACTCCTGCGGAGGGCTTTTTTGACAACCTGGAGCGGAGGCTGAAAAGCCTCCACTCCAGGTTGTGTATCATACCCCGCATACGTCCGCAGAGGGCATCCAAACGGGCTTTCGCACAGAAAAGCAGGATATCTACCAATAGTTGACTTATATTTTCCGATTTGTTACACTTGTCTTAGTGACAGCCGGGCAGGCTTGCGGGAGTTGGAACGATGCTATCTTTTTATCTGGCCACCCTGGAGAGCGGCGGGGACCGGAAGATGTTCGCGGAAATTTATCAGCGGTACCATGTTAAAATGGAACGTACCGCAATGAACATATTAAGGGATCAGAGCGAGGCGGAGGACGCCGTTCAGAATGCCTTTATGCAGGTGATCCGGCATTTTGAAAAAATTTATGAAATTCCATGTGAGGCTCTGCCCTTCTGGCTCATTTCTATAGTGAAGAATGAGGCGCTTATGATTCTGCGGAAGCGGAAGCGGACGGTACAGCTGGAGGACTGGCAGGCCGTTTCGGAGAGAGCTGCGGACGTATCGGACTACGCGGCGCTGGTGGAGCTGTTCGGGTCGCTGCCGGATACCTACCGGGAGGTGCTGGAAATGAAAGTTCTTCTGGGATATACGGACAGGGAAATTGCCGCGCATCTGGACATTACGGAGACGGCGGTCAGCACCAGGGCCAGCCGGGGCCGCCAGCTTCTGCGGGAGATACTGGAAAAGGAGGGGTTTCAGCTATGACGGATCAGGAACTGGACCGGATCATGCGGCGTGTACTGATCGACTCCATGAAACCGGAGGAGGAAAGGGAAGACAACGGCCCGGTTTTTGAGCCGTCCCTCCGGCACAGGCGGCGGATGCGGGCCATGCTGGCGAACCCCTCAGGCTGGCTGCGGGGACGGGAGCGTCCGCTGTGGCGGCAGGCGGTACGGCGGGCGGCGGTCTTTCTCATCGTCTGCGGTATGACCCTGGCCGGGGCCATGGCGTTCAGCCCGGCGGCGCGGATGGCGATGGTGCGCTGGGTGGTGGAGCGGTCCGGGAACGATATCGATTATGTATATTCGGGCGAACAGAGCCCGGAGGCTCTGCCACAATATGAAATCACGGCGCTGCCGGAGGGGTTTGTGGAGACGGAGAGGGATATTATGCCGGGGCTGGTGGACGTGATATATGAAAACGAGAGCGGAGACATCCTTTATTTGGACTATGTTTATATGCAACAAGGGGCGTTAAGAAGTTTTGATACAAGGGACGCGGAGGCCTTTGACGTTACTGTCGGTCAACTGTCCGGCACATTTTTCAAGGCGCGTACTCCCGGAAACATGAACACGCTGGCCTGGATCAATCCGGACTTGAATATACACTTCTCCATTGGCGGATGCTTTGAGATGAATGACCTTTTGCGCATAGCCGAGAGCATTTCTTTGTGCAAAACGCTGAATTAGAAAAATTTTGTAAAATCGTGTGAGGTTTCCCGCCTCTCCTGCATTTCGTAAGTGAAAACACAAAGAGGGGAGGTGAGGTTATGAGGAAGCGTGTGTTTGCCTTGGCGGTCCCGCTGCTGTTGCTTTTGGCGCTGTCTGCCCAAGCTCTAGATGCTAGAATAACACGAGTAGAACCCGTTTTGGACTTCAATGGGACTACGGCTACCTGCTCTGTTTTTTTCAAGGCCGATAGCACAAAGGACAGAGCGGAGGCGACTCTAACGCTCTATCAGGGTAATACCTATGTGGATTCCTGGACCGATTCCGGGACCGGACGGGTTTTTATTTCTGAGAGCTGCGAAGTGGAGAGCGGAAAGAGCTACCGGCTGGTGCTGACGTATTCCATCAACGGAGTGGCGAAACCGACCAAGGCTGTTAGCGGAACCTGTCCATAGGGACAAACCAGCGCGAGCTTTGACCACAAACCGCAAATTCTGCTGCTTACAAAAAATTTGACAAAAGAAAGGTAACGTGCTATTATGAAAAAAAGAACCATTTCTCTGCTTTTCGCCGTATTGATGATCCTCTCCGCTGGGGTTTCCACCGCAAATGCCGCAGAGGACGGGATTTCTCCTCACTCCGAAGCCTGCCGCTTCTGTGATACCGGATCTATCCGCACTTCATCTTCAACAAGACAGGTTGGAACTTCTCCCATTAGTTATACGCATCATTCTGTCGGCGGCTATCTCTACGCCTGCCCGATTTATGCAACCCAGACCACGTACACGGAAAAATGCAGCAACTCCAAGTGCGGTTACATCTATAGCACTTGGACAGAGGAGGGAACGAAGGTTGAACACAATCATAACCGGTAATTCCTGCGCAGGGTCGCACGACAGTAAAAAGTAAAGCAGAGCCCTACATCCTGACGGGACCGTGTTGAACAGGGATGCAGGGTTTTTGAATTTTTAACAGGAGGATCTAGGATGATGAAAATAAAGTATATTCTGCCCCTGTGCCTGTTCCTGCTGCTGACAGCCTGCGGCGGCAAAGAGGGCGCGTCTGGAGACCGGACCGTCTACGTTCCGGAGGAGGTGGCGTATACCACCGGCCTGAAAAGCGTCTCTGAAGCCTGCGTTGTTGACGGGACCGTTTACCTGCTGGGAAAAACGGACAGCGGCGGCTTTCTGCTCCAGAGCCTTCCTCTGGAGGGCGGCGAGGCGGTAACGCTGCCGGACTACCGGAGCGGATTTTCCGGAGACAGCTTCGTATCCAGCGCCGCGATACAGGCCGGAACGGACGGGACCCTGTGGGTCATGGAGTACGGAACGGTCCAGTCGGCCCGGGAGGACGGGATGGGATTTCAGCAGGATGAGATGCACGTCCTGCGCAATCTGGATACGGAAGGAAAGGAGCTGGCCCGGTTTGAATACGCCGCGCTGGAGGAAGCGCTGGGCCCGGTATACAGCCTGCTGGCGGACGGGGAAGGGACGGTCTTCGCGACAGGCGAGAAATGGATCGCCGCGCTGGATGAATCGGGAGCGGCGGACTTTACGCTGACATCGAACGCGGGCCTTTCGATATCCATCGCCCTGGGAGACGGACGGATCGGTCTTTTCGAGCGGACCTATGGACAGGACGGGGATGCCTCCTGTACACTGCGGACCATCGACAAGGAGGCCCGGGACTGGGGGGAGACCTTTACGCTTCCGCCCACCGCCATACCTTACCGCGGAATGGGGGACGCGCTGTTCTATTACGAGTGCGCCAACACCCTCTGCCGCTGGCAGAAGGACGCCGCGGAGGGGGAGCAGGTTATGAATCTCATCGACCTGGGGATGGAGACCGGCAGTCCCAGGGTCTTTCAGGGGAAGGATGAAGGGCTGGTGCTGCTGGTTACCCGCTATGGGGAAAGCGGCACGGGTGTTTTTCCATACATCCTTACACCAGCGGAGGCAGGCGGGCCGGAGGGAAAGAAAGTGCTGACCCTCGCCTCCCTTCAGCTGGCGGGGTCTCTTCGGGAGGCTGTTATGGAGTTCAACCGGACGAATCCGGATTACCGTATCTCTGTAACGGATTACAGTCAATATGGAGACCGGCAGACCGCCCTGACACGCCTGGCTACGGAGATCGGGGCGGGGAAAATACCGGATATCCTGGACCTGTACGCAGCGCCCACCGGCCGGTGGGCGGCAAACGGCATGCTGGAGGATTTGTGGCCGTATATCGACGCCGATCCCGAGCTGGGGCGCGGCGCGCTGATGGAGCGGGTATTCCAGGCGGCGGAGATGAATGGAAAGCTGTATGAGATCGGCCCATATTTCGCCATGCAGACCCTCACCGGCGCCAAAAGCGCGGTGGGCGACCGGATGACCTGGACTGCGGCGGACATGCGGCAGGCCCTGGAGGCCATGCCGGAAGACTGCCTGCCCACCGGATACGACCGGGCCGGCATGTTGGAGCATCTGACGGAGCTGAACTGGTCCCGGTTCGTGGACTGGGAGAAGGGTACCTGCAGCTTTACCGGCGAGGAGTTCAAGGCGCTGCTGCGGTCCTGTAAGGATTTCCCCGGGGAGCCGGTCAGCGGCGGCGAGGAAGCCGCCTGCCTGAACAAGGAGATCATGCTTTACAGCATGTGGGCCGACGGGTTTACTTTTCCGCAGCGGGCAAAGTATATCCTGGGAGATGACATCTCCTATGTGGGCTATCCGAACGAGTGGGGAGAGGTTGGCAGCAGCTTTGCCTTCAGCAGCTCCGTGGCAATGAGCAGCGATTGCAGGGAAAAAGAAGGGGCCTGGGCCTTTCTGCGTACCCTGCTGCTGCCCCAGGGGGAGACGGCGGATTCTTTCGGGTACTTTCCTGTGAACAGATCCGCATTTGAACAGCAAATGGAGCGGCTGGCAACGCCTGTCTATCCTGTGGACGGGGACGGAAATTACCTCTACGATGAAAGAGGAGAGCGGATCGAGACGCCCGTCGGGCAGGATTCGTACGCCGGGGGTGTGGACCTGACCTACTATGCCGTGACACAGGAGGAGTGCGATCAGCTGATGGCGCTTTATAACGCGATCGATTCCTATGTCCGCCGGGACCCGAGCCTGACGGCAATTATTACTGAGACTGCCGGGGCTTACTTTGCCGGGGACAAGTCCCTGGATGAAACGGCAGATCTGATCCAGAACCGGGCCAGCCTGTATGTGAATGAGCAGACTTAGACGCGGTATTCGCTGGCGGCGGTCGGCGGTTGTAAATATAGCTTCTTGAGAGACCGGCTGCCCTTAGTGGTAACAGGTGATAAACCGGGTATGTAAAAAACAAGTGAGGAAAAGGAGGTTCTTTCTCATGAAATCGAAACGGCTATGGAGCTGCCTGTTGGTCCTTGCAGTCATGATTACAGTGTTCGGGTTCAGCGCATATGTTCATGAAGTTTCCGCTGCTGCAGGTGATGAGGGGTATACGATTGACAGGCCATATGAATATCCCATCAAGCCAGGAACGGATGAGTGGTTTTCGATAGAAAGCCATGCAGACAAGGTAGAAATGCTGCAAATTCCGCAGGAAATATTGGAGAACATGACGACGGACGCCCTTGTTGAGAGTGTTGTCAATTATCCGTATTTCCCTGATATGGACGCCTTCTCGACCCAGGAGCTGGGATATAAGGCCGTCAGGGACGGGTTTAATGATTGCGGGAGCTTGAAAGCAGACCCGATGGAATGAGTTGTCTGTCTGCGTATTTTGAGAACCAGAAAACGACACATCCGGGAGATATGCGTTATGTAGTCAGAAGGGCAATTGAAATTACCCTTGCGGAAAATGGGAATGAATAGCAGGGAGCCGTCCGTAAGGGCGGCTCCTCATTTTCTATTCGGTATTGTGCCCGTCGCCGCCCTTTTCCCGTAATCCCCATTTGCTTTCCTGCCGGTTTTATGATAGACTGGTGATGATACCCGCCGGAAACGTATCATCCGCCGGGAGGGAGGGGAAAATATGGAGAGCATCGACGTCAACTATGGCAGCCTCAGGCGATACGACACCGCCCGGCCGCCCCTGCGGCAAAGGAAGGTCTTCACCGCCATCCTCCGGGCCCTGTGCGGTCTGAGCATGATGGGGCAGGAGTACAAAATTGAGAAGATCAATATGGAGGGACTGAAGCCCCCCTATATTCTGCTGTCGAACCACATGTATTTTGTGGACTTCCACCTCTGCTCCATTGCTACCTGGCCCCATTCGGTGAACAACATCGCCACCATCGACGGATACTACCGCAGGCCTTTTATCATGGAATGGCTGGGCTGCCTGTGCAAGCGGAAGTTTACCACCGATATGGCTCTGCTGC
>JAAZZJ010000005.1 GCA_014237695.1 Oscillospiraceae bacterium
AAGGGATTCTTAAACCACGGGTTTAAGTGACTTTTTGGGTACTTTTTGTTCACACAAACGGTCCCCGCAGGGCGTCCGGGGCCGCGCAGGCCCCGGGCCATCGAAAAGAACCAGGCACAGCCGGCCCGCAGGGCCGCGCAGAACCCATAAATCATTCCACATCCCCTTGACAAACATCCAAAAAACCGGTAGGATTGAAGAGACGTGGCTGCTGTCCGCAAAAAGTGATGATAATTTTCTGGCACACGCCCCTCCCGCAGCCAGGGGTGTGGGCCTTTTCCTGCGTTTGAAGCGCATTTTTGTGTTGAGGAGAGACCTATGAGACAACTATTGCAGGCACTGATGCGTATTCCGGAGGCGGAGGCTCTGGCCGCCGCCGTGGAAACCGGGGGCTGCCCCGCTGCCGTCACCGGGCTGGGCGGCGTACACCGCACCCAGATCGCCGGGGCCGCCGCCGTCCGGACCGGGCGGCCCCTGGTGATGATCTGCTCCGATGAAAGCGAGGCGGGGCGGCTGGCGGGAGATCTGGAGGTCCTGCTGGGGGAGGGGGAAACCCCCTGCCGGGTGGGCAAGCTGTTTGCCCGGGAGCTGTTTGTCCGGGCGGGCACCGTAATTTCCCGACAGTGGGAACACAACCGGATCGCCGCCCTCTACGAGCTGAGCTGCGGGAAAGAGCAGGTAGTGGTGGTCACCGCCGAGGCCCTGCTCCAGAAGACCAGCCCGCCCCGGCTTCTGCGGGAGGCCGCCATCACCCTGGAGTCGGGGAAGCGGTACGACCCCGCCGCCCTGGCCCTCCGGCTGACGGAGGCGGGGTACAGCCGGGCGGACCAGGTGGAGGGCGTGGGACAGTTCGCCCTCCGGGGGGGCATCCTGGACGTGTTCTCTCCCCTGATGGCCGAGCCGGTCCGGTGCGAGTTTTTCGACGACGAGGTTGACTCCCTGGGCTCCTTTGATATCCTCTCCCAGCGGCGGACGAAAAATCTGGAGTCCGCCCTGCTGCTGCCCGCGGCGGAGCTGCTGCCGGGAGCGGAGCAGGCCTCCGTCTTCGACTATTTCCCCGCCAACGCCCTGCTGTGCCTCAGCGAGGCGGGCCGGGTAGGCGAGCGGGTGAAAAACGTCCTCTGGCAGGCCCGGGAGGACACGGAATCCCTCCTGGCCGCCGGGGAGAAGGACGGAGATCTGACGGCCCTGCTGCTCAGCCAGAGCGAGTGGCTGGAGCAGCTGGACCGCTTTGCCGTATGTATGCTGGAATCCCTGCCCACCTCCCGTTACCCCCTGCCGCCCAGAACGCTGCTGTCCATCAGCGCCAAGCAGCTGAGCGCCTACGGCGGCAGCATCGAGACCGCCGCCGGGGACCTGGACCACTACCGGGCGTCCGGATACCGGACCCTGCTGCTGTGCGGCAACGCCGCCCGGGCCAGGAACCTCCAGCGGATGCTTTTTGAGCGGGACATCCCCGCCGCCCTGGACCTGGCCTGCGGAGAGATGCCTGGGGCGGGGGAGGTACGGGTCTGCGTGGGGGCCCTCTCCGCAGGCGCGGAATATCCCCAGATCTCCCTGGCGGTGCTGACCGAGGGCCAGCTCACCGCCGCCACCTCCGGGAAGCAGCCCGCCCGCCGGAGCCAGAAGGGCAGCCGGCAGAAGCTCCTCAGCTATACGGACCTCTCCGTAGGGGACCTGGTTGTCCACGCCGCCCACGGCGTAGGACGGTTCGACGGCATCCGGAAGATGCCTGTGGACGGCGTGGAGAAGGATTACATCCTCATCTCCTACGCCGGGGGGGACAGCCTGTATGTCCCGGCCACGGGACTGGACCAGGTCAGCAAATACATCGGCGGCACCGGCCTGGGCAGCGACGGCGAGGCCAAGCCCGTGAAGCTCAACAAGCTGGGCGGAACCGACTGGCACAAGCAGAAGACCAAGGCCAAGGCCGCCGCCAGGGATCTGGCCAAGGGCCTCATCGCCCTGTATGCCGAGCGGCAGCGCCGCCCCGGCTTCGCCTTCTCGCCGGACTCCCCCTGGCAGCGGGAGTTTGAGGAGGCCTTTGACTATGTGGAGACCGACGACCAGCTGCGGTGCATCGCGGAAATCAAGAAGGACATGGAAAAGCCAGTGCCCATGGACCGCCTCCTTTGCGGCGACGTGGGCTACGGCAAGACGGAGGTTGCCCTGCGGGCGGTGATGAAGTGCATTCTGGACGGGAAGCAGGCGGCCATTCTGGCCCCCACCACCGTCCTGGCCCAGCAGCATTTCACCACGGCGTGCAACCGCTTCCGCTCCTTTCCGGTGGAGATCCGGGTCCTCAGCCGGTTCCAGACCTCCGCCCAGACCCGGCAGATTCTCTACGACCTGCGCGCCGGGAAGGTGGACCTGCTCATCGGCACCCACAAGCTGCTCCAGAAAAACGTGGTGTTCAAGGACCTGGGGCTGCTGGTGGTGGACGAGGAACAGCGCTTCGGCGTCAGCCACAAGGAGAAGCTCAAGGAGATGAGCAAGCAGGTGGACGTCCTCACCCTCTCCGCCACCCCCATCCCCCGGACCCTGAATATGGCCCTGTCCGGCATCCGGGACATGTCCACCCTGGAGGAGCCTCCCCAGAACCGCCAGCCGGTGCAGACCTACGTCATCGAGCATGACTGGGGCATGATCGGCGACGCCATGCGCCGGGAGATCGACCGGGGCGGCCAGGTCTACTACCTCCACAACCGGGTGGAGTCCATCGACTCCACCGCCGCACAGATCCGCCGCCTGGTGGGGGAGGAGGTCCGGGTGGTAACGGGCCACGGTCGCATGGACGAGAAGCAGCTCAGTTCCGTCATGCAGCAGATGGTGGAGGGGGAGGCTCAGGTCCTGGTGTGTACCACCATCATCGAGACCGGCATTGACATCGCCAACGTGAACACCCTGGTCATTGAGGACGCGGACAAGATGGGGCTGGCCCAGCTCCACCAGATCCGGGGCCGTATCGGGCGCAGCGCCCGCCGGGCCTACGCATACATGACCTACCGTCCGGGCAAGATTCTCTCGGAAATCGCCTCCAAGCGCCTGACGGCCATCAAGGAGTACGTGGAGTTCGGCTCCGGATTCAAGATCGCCATGCGGGACCTGGAAATCCGGGGCGCGGGCAACCTGCTGGGCCCGGAGCAGTCCGGGTACATGATGAGCGTGGGCTACGACATCTACCTTCAGCTGCTGGAGGACGCGGTGCTGGAGGAGAAGGGGGAGAAGAAGAAGCCCACCGAGTGTTCCGCCGACCTGGCCGTATCCGCCAACATCCCCAGCACCTACGTACCCTCCAACCAGCAGCGGATGGACCTCTACCGGCGCATCGCCGCCATCCGGGGTCAGGAGGACGCCTCGGACCTGCTGGACGAGCTGATGGACCGCTACGGCGATCCCCCCAAGCCCGTCTACGCCCTGCTGGACGTAGCCATGCTCCGCGCCAGCGCCGCCCGGGTGGGAATCAGCGACATCTCCCAGCATGAGCGGCAGGTCAAGTTCGTTCTCAGCGACTTCTCCGCGGAGGCCATCGCCTCTCTGGTCACCGGGGCGAAGTACCGCCGCCGCCTGGTGGTCAACGCCGGGGAGATTCCCTCCCTGACCCTGACCCTCCAGCCCAAGGAGAAGGTGCTGGAGACCTCCCTGGCCATGGTGGAGGACCTGCTCCTTGCCATCGAGAGCGGAGAGGGGAAAGGCGAAGAATAGCTGTACAAATGTTTTGCCCGGCGTGAGCCGGGAGAAAGGATCCTCTTTATGACAGATCAGGAAAATTTGCAGGTCCAGCAGAATCTTTTTGACATCTACAGCGGCATTCTGTTCAATAACCAGGCGTTTGCGGACAGCGGAGAAACGGCGGAAATCACCTATGACTTTACCTGTCCGGAGTACAAGGCGCTCATTGAGAAATACGGCATCGATGGGATCGCCGGGGAGGGCACGGCCTTTGAGCGGGGCGTCCGGCTGATGCACTGGATGGCTCCCAGGCTGACCCACAAGGGCGATTATGATAATCACGTCCCGTTTAATTCTCTCGACCTGTTGGAATACAGCCTGGATAAGCCGGAGCAGGGGATCAACTGCCGGAATAAATCCATCATCCTGACGGAGTGCTGTCTGGCGCTGGGCATCTATGCCCGCCGGGTATATATCATGCCCTATTCTCCCTACGATGGCGACAACCACGTAGTTTCGGAGATCTATGACCCGGAGCTGGGGAAATGGGTGATGCTGGACCCCACCACGGGCTGCTATTTTATCGACCGGAACGACGTGCCCCTGTCGCTCCTGGAGATCCGGGACCGCTTCGCCAACCTGCAATACGCCGCGGCAGTGGAGGCGGGGGCGGATACCGCCGATAAGAACGCCCTCTGGGAGGGGAACATCTGGTATAACGCCTATACCGCCAAGAATCTGTTCCGGTTCATGGTGGACGGGATAAACGGGTTCGGCCAGGGGGACAAGCAGACCCTGTACTTCTCTCCTGCGGGCTGCAGCGTGAAGCAGAGCCGCCTGGCAAACATCCGCTACCGTTATGAGCGATACGCTTCTCCGGAGGATGAGGATACGCAGAAGAAATTTGCGGAGGAGACGGACAAGGCGAACGCCAGGCCGGAACCTCCCGCCCACAGCGTCTCCCTCCTCGCCGCGCCGCCACAACAGAAGAAAGAAGGTTTGCCCCATGAAAAGTGATCCCCTGAAGCTGGGTCCCCAGAACGCCCCCCACCGGGCGCTGTACCACGCCTTAGGCTTGACGGAGGAGGAGATCAGAAGGCCCCTGGTGGGCGTGGTCAGCTCCTACAACGAGATCGTCCCCGGCCACATGAACATCGACAAGATCGTGGACGCGGTGAAGCTTGGCGTGGCCATGGCCGGGGGCACCCCCATCGTTTTCCCCGCCATCGCCGTCTGCGACGGCATCGCCATGGGCCACCAGGGGATGAAATACTCCCTGGTCACCCGGGACCTCATCGCCGACTCCACCGAGGCCATGGTCCTGGCCCACGGCTTCGACGCCCTGGTGATGGTCCCCAACTGCGACAAGAACGTCCCCGGCCTCCTCATGGCGGCGGCCCGGCTGAACATCCCCGCCGTCTTCGTCAGCGGCGGACCCATGCTGGCGGGCCGCGTCGACGGCGGCAGGGCCAGCTTCTCCACCATCTCCGAGGCGGTGGGGAAGTACAATGCCGGGAAGATGAGCGGGGAGAAGCTGCGGGAGTATGAGTGCAGGACCTGCCCCACCTGCGGGTCCTGCTCCGGCATGTATACCGCCAACTCCATGAACTGCCTCACCGAGGCCCTGGGCATGGGGCTCAGGGGCAACGGCACCATTCCCGCCGTGTACTCCGCCCGGATCGAGCTGGCAAAGCACGCGGGCATGGCGGTGATGGAGATGCTGCAAAAGAACATCCGCCCCCGGGACATCATGACGGAGGCCGCCTTCCGCAACGCGCTGGCGGTGGACATGGCGCTGGGCTGCTCCACCAACAGTATGCTCCATCTCCCCGCCATCGCCCACGAGTGCGGCATTGAGATCAATCTGGACATTGCCAACGCCATCAGCGAAAAGACCCCCAACCTCTGCCATCTGGCCCCCGCCGGACAGACCTACATGGAGCAGCTGGACGAGGCGGGCGGCGTGTACGCCGTGATGCACGAGCTGTCCAAAAAGGGCCTGCTGGACCTTTCCTGCCTCACCGTCACCGGGAAGACCGTGGGGGAGAACATCGCCGGGTGCGAAAACCGGGACCGGGAGGTCATCCGGCCCGTTGAGGCCCCCTACAGTGAGACCGGCGGCATCGCCGTACTGCGGGGCAGTCTGGCCCCGGAGGGCAGCGTGGTGAAGCGCTCCGCCGTAGCGCCGGAGATGCTGGTCCACGAGGGTCCCGCCCGGGTCTTCGAGTGCGAGGAGGACGCCCAGGCGGCCATTAACGCCGGGGACATCCATCCCGGGGACGTGGTGGTCATCCGCTACGAGGGGCCCAGGGGCGGGCCCGGTATGCGGGAGATGCTCAACCCCACCTCCGCCATCATGGGCATGGGGCTGGGCTCCAGCGTGGCCCTCATCACCGATGGGCGGTTTTCCGGGGCTACCCGGGGGGCCTGCATCGGCCACGTATCCCCGGAGGCCGCCAGCGGCGGCCCCATCGGCGTGGTCCGGGAGGGGGATATCATCCGCATCGACATCCCCGGCAATCGGCTGGAGCTGCTGGTCGGCGAGGAGGAGCTTGCGGCGCGGATGCGGGACTTCGTGCCGAAAAAGAAGGAGCTTTCCGGCTACCTTAAACGCTATGCCGCCCTGGTATCCAGCGGCGCGTCAGGGGCGGTGGTGAACTGATATGAAGCTGCACACATTGGAATCCCGCCTTCAGGCTCTGGCCGTCTTCCGGGCGCTGCTGGACGATCCGGTGGTGAAGGCCCTGCTGGCCTGTCTGGCGCACAATATTGACGGCGCGACCTGGGATGCCCTGGGAGCCTACGGAGAATTCACCGCCCGGCTCTACCGGGGCGGCGGTAATCTGGCGCGGTACGTCCAGCGGCTGGTGGAGGAGGACGACAACGTCTGCATCCGGGCCGTGGGCCGGGGGGAGACGCCTCCGGCGTATCTGACGGACAGCGTGGAGGAGGAGCTGAAAACCCTGCAAATGGCGGCGGACCTGACGCCGGAGGACCTGACGCTGCCCCTGCTGAGGACCTATCAAGCCTATCTGCCCCGGTTCGGCACGGCGGAGATCGATCTGGCGGCGCTGTACCGGCAGCGGCTGGAGAACGTGGGCCGGTGCGGCTGGGGCGTCTATGCGGGTCACCATATGTTCTGCCTCGATGGCGAAGGGCGCATCGTCCCGGTGGGGCACCCGGATACCATCTGTCTGGAGGAGCTGGTGGGCTACGAGCGGGAGCGGGGACTGGTGCTGGACAACCTCCGGGCTCTGCTGGAGGGCGGTCGCGCCGCCAACATGCTCCTCACCGGCGACGCAGGCACCGGCAAGTCCTCCACCGTCAAGGCGGCGGGGAACGCCCTGAAGGGGGAGGGCCTGCGGATCATCGAGGTCCGCCGGGATCAGCTGGGGCACATTCCCGCCCTGCTGGACGAACTCAGCGGGAACCCCCTGAAATTCATTCTTTTCATCGACGATCTGTCCTTCCGGAAGGACGATGACAGTTGCAGCGCCCTGAAAGCGGTGCTGGAGGGTTCCGTCTCCGCCCGCAGCCGCAACGTGATCCTCTGTGCCACCAGCAACCGGCGGCACATCGTCAAGGAGAAGTTCTCCGACCGGGAGGGGGACGACGTCCACCGCAGCGACGCCATGCAGGAGACCGTATCCCTGTCGGACCGGTTCGGACTGCATGTCACCTTCCAGCGGCCGGGAAAGGACAGCTTTCTGGCCATTGTCCACGCCCTCGCCCAGAGGCAGGGGGTGGATGGACCGGAGCTGGACGCGGCGGCGGAGCGCTTCGCCCTCCTCCGGGGAGGCCGGTCCCCCAGGCTGGCGCGGCAGTTTGTGGACAGCCTGACGGCAGTCCGGGCGTGAAAACGGCGGACTCCCCGGAAGACTTTACAGGCAGCGCGCCAATGGGCTTATCCGCAAAATCGCATTTGGATGGAACAATATTATGAACGTGACGATAAAAGAACTGGAAGCATATTTACTCGACTGCTATGGCAACGGCGGGATCGACCAGAGTTTATTTATGAAGCTCGTGGAAGAGATCGGGGAGACCGCCGAAGTTCTCAATAAAAAAGCGGGACGAAAAGCCCATGGCAGTGAAGACTTGCAGCATCAGCTGGGGAACGAGCTGGCGGATGTGATCCATTACGCGGTCGCCATTGCCGCGCTGAATGGTCTTGATATGAACAAGTTCATTCTCGAAAAGGATAAAACCGCTTCTGTAAAATACGGTCATAGAACAAATCTGGAGCAGTTTGTCCTTGCCAAGAGGGGTGGACGGCCGGGCGCTTCCGGCAATGGGCAAAATGGATGATATCGTCAACGCGGTTGAAAAAGGGCAGGACAGTCCCCAGCGGACTGTCCTGCCCTTTTCTTCTCTGTGAAGCCTTCCCCTTCGGGGGGCGTCATTTTTGACTGCCGGTCACGCCAGCTCTTCCGTCAAACGGCAGATCTCGTCGATATAGCCGCCGATGGTCTCGATGGTGTCCAGCAGGGGGGCGTCGGTGGAGATGTCCACACCCGCCATCTGTGCCAGCTCCAAAGGTGTCCTGGTGCCGCCCGCCGCCAGGACCTTCTTCCAGTCCTCCACAGCGGGAGCGCCCTCGGCCTCAATGCGCTTGCACACCTGAGCGGCTACCGTGAGCCCCGCGCTGTAGGTGTAGGAGTACAGGCCCATGTAGTAGTGGGGCTGGCGCATCCAGGTCAGTTCCGCCCCTTCGGTCAGCTCCACGGCGTCCCCCCAGAACTTTTCCAGGGTCTCTTTCATGATCCGGTTCAGTGTCTCGGCCTGGACGCCGCCGCCGGCATCTACGATCCGGTAGACCTCCCGCTGATAGGCCGCCTCCAGCAGGTGCGTGACAAAGTTGTGGTAGTAGGTGTTCCCCACCATGTTGCTGAGGACCCACCGGCGGAAGCACTTGTCCGGGTTGGTTTTCAGCAGATAGTGGGCCAGCAGCAGCTCGTTCATGGTGGAGGGGGCCTCCACAAAGTAGGTGGAGACGTTGGTGCCGAAAACGGACTGGGCGGCGTTGCACGCCTTGAAGTGCCCCGCGTGGCCCAGCTCGTGGGCCAGAGTGAACACGTCGCTCATCTGCCCGTGCCAGCTCAGAAGGATGAAGGAGTGGCTGCCGTAGGGGCTGGCGCAGAAGCCGCCGGTGGATTTGCCCTGATTCTGGGCGAAGTCCACCCAGCGTTCCCGGTAGGCGGCGCGGATCATCTCCTGATAGTCCTCTCCCATCACGGAGAGGCCCTCCACAATATATTTCTGAGACTCCTCGATGGTCACCGGGGGTACGTAGCCCGGGTCTACCGGCAGTTTCAGGTCGGCATAGGTCATTTTGTCAAGACCGTGGATCTTTTGCAGGAGCTTGGCGTACTTCCGCATATGGGGGGCCAGCTTCTCCATGATGAGGTCGATCTGGCGGTCGTACAGGCTGCGGTCCACCTTCTGCCAGAAGAGCAGATAGTCAAACACGGACTTGTGGCCCCGCTGATCCGCGATGATCTTCTCTCCCTGCACGTTGGCCTGATAGGCGGCGGCGGTAACGTTCTCGTACTCCCGAAGCTTCCCGTAGAACGCCTTGTACGCCTCCCGGCGCACATCGGTGCGGGGGTCGTACTCGTACTTGTCCTCATAGAGGGAGTAGCCCAGGGGGTGTTCCTCGCCGTCCGCCTGGAAGGAAGGAAACTTCATGTCCGCCAGCTTGGCCATGTTGTAGATCTGATAGGGCGCGTTGACGGCGGGGCGCAGGGCCGCCAGGACGCGCTCGGTCTCCGGCTGGAGCTGATAGGGCTTCTGCCGCAGCAGGTCCTCCAGATAGGGCCGGCTGGGGCCGCCCCGGACGATGGCCTCGCGCAGAAGAGATTCGTCCTGGGCAATGATCTCGCTGTCGATAAAGCTCAGGCGGCTGCTCACCTGGGCATCCAGGCGGGAAAAGGCTTCGTCCCGCTCCTGAAGGGCGGCATCGCCGTAGTCCACGGACGCGGACAGATAGCAGTAATTTGCCGCAAAGATTCGCAGCTGTTCCAGCTCCTGGAATTTGTCCAGGCAGGCCAGGATGGCCTCCGCGGTTTCAAGACTGCCCTTGCAGGTCTTCTCAATCTCGTCTGTCAGCAGCCGGATATTTTCCATGTCGGCGGTCAGCTTCGCCTCATCGCCGTAAATGGCCGTCAGGTCCCAGGTCAGTTCCTCCGGGACGTCTTTGCGCTGCATCAGCTCCATCGTTTTATCCTCCTCGTTCTGTCATGGGGCGGGCGCTCCATGGAAATTTGCTCTATTCTATCACAGGGGACGGCTGCTGTCAAATTCCATGGTCCCGTTCCGGCCTTTGTACCCGGCTCCAAAACAGGCGGCCCCATGATACCCCGGACCCTGCAAATCCTCTTCGGCAGAATCCGGCGTCCTCATGGGGCCGCTTTTTGCACATATTACCGGGCCACGGTATACCGCATTCCGCCGCCCTCATAAATCTGGGAAAACGCCGCTGCCTCCTCGCTGGCATGGATGACCTGATCCTCGCAGTAAACGAAGTCGGTTCCTTCCTCCGCCAGCGCCTCCAAGGCCTCCTCCCGAAGCTCACCGGCAATATACACCGGCAGCATCTCCAGCAGGATCTCCCCGCAGCCCTTATCTCCGGCGTAGCACGTCAGACTGGAGAGCGCATTCCGGCACACGCCGTCCGCCGTATCCACATAGGGAGTACGGACCTCTCCGGTACGCAGCCGGTAAAACCGCGCCTGGTCCAGCAGATTGATGGGGTAGTCCCGCAGATTCACCATGCTTCTGGGGCCCTGATACTCCATCACCGCCACGATATACGCCGCGCTCCCCACCAGGTCGAACACCTGATAGCTGTACGCCTCTCCGGACCCGTCCAGACAGCGCACAAATCCGTCATAGCTTGCGAGTACCCCTCGGGTGAATCCTTTGGCGGCCAGCTCCTCCGCCAGATAGTCGGCAATAAAGGCGTTGCGCATCCAGGCGAAGTCAATAAAGCTTTCAATGCCCTCCCGGCCGGCATACTCCAGGTATTCCCCGGATACAAACAGCCGGATCCGGTTCTCTCCCAGCAGTTCTACGCGAACGGCCCGGGGATCGTTGGCAAAGGCGGCATACTCCTGGTACTCCCGGGCCACTTCCGTGCTGAGCCGTGGGTCAAAGTCTGCCAGCAGGCTGTCGTCCTCACAGGAGAACAGTCCGCTGTACCGGTCGTACACCGGTCCCAGGTACAGCGCCCGGTTCCCGCTCCGCTCCACGGCGGCGAAGGCCTCATAGAGCGCCCCGTCCACCGTCAGCTCCTCGTTGGGATGCCGGTTGATCGCGTAGAGGTTATTGACTCCCTCCAGGGCAAGCTGATTATGGAAGACCTCAAAGGCATTCCGGCTCAGCTCGGTATACAGCGCTGACAGCGCTCTCCGCTCCGCGGTGGGCGATGCCTCTCCTCCACCCAGACGGTAGAAGAATTCAAACTCCGAGGCGCTGCTGGCGCCGCCGCCGGTGCCGGCCTCCACCGTAATCCACTCCGACTGCGGCGTAAGCATCTGCATAACGGCATACCCCAGGAATATCAGGCCCGCCGCCAGAAACAGGAGCATCAGCGCCAGACGCCGCCCTGTATGCTCGTTGTTCAGCTCGATGGATTCCACCGGCTGCGGACGGGGCAGCCCGCCCTTGCTCGTCCGTTTCAAGCTAGGCCACGGCTCCCCACAGCAGCAGCAGGAAGAGCAGCACGATCACGCCCAGCACCACAAAGCCTGCGACAGCGCCCTTCCGGCACTGCTTGTAGTTCCGGGTATGGCGGAACTTCTTGAAGAGCAGGGCTCCGATGAGTCCCAGGACCGGCAGGAAGAAGGAGAGAATCATATACCAGATGCTGCCTGTGTCGTGGGTGGGATGGACGAGGAACTCCTCCTCTGCGGCTTTGTCCGCCTCCGCCTCCTGATGATGGAGGCTCTGCTCCGGATCGTTCGGGTCCAGGATCTTGATGGGCTTGACGGGGATGCCCTGCTCCCGGACGGCCTTGTATCCCTCGATCTCCTTCTTGCTGCCGTATACATAGTGGTCGTAACCGATGCACACCAGTTCCGGCTTGTCCTGGGAATAGTCGTGGATGGAGGGATCATAGGTGTACAGCGCCTTGTTCTTCTCCAGCTTGGGATCGGGGATGGGGATGGCGGAGATCAGAGAGCGGGTGTAGGGGTGGAGGGGGAAGTTGAACAGCTCCTCCGCCTCCGCGATCTCCACGATCCGCCCTTTGTAAATGACGCCGATCCGGTCGGAGATGAAGCGCACCACCGACAGGTCGTGGGCAATGAAGAGGTAGGTGAGGTTTTTCTCCTCCTGGAACTTCTTCATCAGGTTCAGCACCTGGGCGCGGATGGACACGTCCAGGGCGGAAATAGGCTCGTCGGCCACCACCAGCTCCGGCTCCATGACCATGGCCCGGGCGATGCCGATGCGCTGGCGCTGTCCGCCGGAGAACTCATGGGGATAGCGGGTCAGATGCTCCGGGAGCAGGCCCACCTCCTCAATCATCTCCTCCACCTTCCGAACCCGGTCGGCCTCGTTCTCAAAGAGGTGGAAGTTGTACAGGCCCTCAGAGATGATATAGTCCACAGTGGCCCGCTCGTTCAGGGACGCGGCGGGGTCCTGGAATACCATCTGGATATTGCGGATGACCTCCCGGTCCAGGGCGTGAGGAATTTTCCCGGAAATGCGGACGCCCTTGTAATCGATCTCACCGGCGGCCAGAGGATTGACCCGGATGACGGCGCGGCCGATGGTGGTCTTGCCGGAACCGGACTCACCCACCAGGGAGAAGGTCTCCCCCTTGTAGATGTCAAAGGAAGCGTCCTGAACGGCGCGGACCGCGTCGTCCCCCTTGCCGAAGGTAATGTCCACATTTTTCAGGGACAGCAGAATTTCCCTGCCGTTTTCTGCGATAGGCCCATGCTCCGGCAAGCGGCCGGAACGGGCCTGATTTTCTTGTTTCAGTGTAGCCACGGTTTTCTCCTCCCCCCTAAATATTGAACGCGCGGATCAGCTTCTCATGGATATCCTGGATGCCCTCCGGCTTCTCGATCTTGGGGGCGTTGGGATCCAGCAGCCAGGTCTTGGCGTAATGGGTATCCGTCACCCGGAACATCGGCGGCTCCAGCAGCGTGTCGATTTTCAGGCAGTGCGGATTGCGGGGAGCGAAGGAGTCGCCCACGATCTGATTATACAGGGAGGGCGGCGTACCGGTGATGGAGTAGAGCTTGGTGTTCTTCTGGGCCAGCTGGGGCAGGGAACTGAGCAGCGCCCAGGTATAGGGATGGCGGGGATCGTAGAAGACCTCCTCCACCGTACCCAGCTCCACGATCTGCCCAGCGTACATCACCGCCACCCGGTCGGCCACGTTGGCCACCACCCCCAGGTCGTGGGTAATGAAGACGATGGTGTAATTGAATTCCCGCTGCAGTTCTTTGATGAGTTCCAGGATCTGAGCCTGGATGGTCACATCCAGAGCTGTGGTGGGCTCGTCGCAGATCAGGATCTTAGGCTGGCAGGACAGGGCGATGGCGATGACAATCCTCTGGCGCATACCGCCGGAGTACTGGAAGGGGTAGTCGTCAAACCGTGCCTCCGCCTTGGGGATGCCCACCTTCCGCATCAGCTCCAGTGCCCGGCGGCGGGCCTCCGCCTCGGTACAGTTCTGGTGCTTGAGGATGATGGAGGTGATCTGCTTGCCGATGGTGATGATGGGGTTCAGGCTGGTCATGGGGTCCTGGAACACGGTGGCAATCCGGCGGCCCCGGATCTGACACCAGTCCTTGGCGTACTGCACCCGCGCCAGATTCAGTACGCAGGTGCCATGGAGGGCCTCCGGCGTCTCGTCCAGGTAGCGCACCCGGAAGGTCACGTCGTCGAAGATCATGTTGCGCTGGTTTTCATCGTTGAGATCCACGCCCAGCTTCATGGCCTTCTCCAGCCCCTTCAACAGTTTGCCAATCATCCTGACCCGCTGCCAAGCGCCGTACCGGCCCACAGAGAGATAGATCTCCTTGGCCAGGATCCCGTTGCGCTCCACAGTCTCCGGACTGACCTCAACAGCAATCGCCTTCTGATACTGGTCCCGGAGGACGGCGGACTGCTTCTGATACCGCTGATTGAAATCGGCATCGCTGGCAGCGGCGGCCTTCCGGTCATGGGCCAGCTGCTCCTCCTTCTTTTTGAATGCCTTGATCTGCTCATCCAGGTCCTTGATGAGCCGGGCGGTCTCCCGGATCTTGTCCTTCTCATGGGCAGGATCGAAGGTCTGTTTCAGGTTGAAAGCATCGGTACGCTTGGCCATCAGGTCCTTGTACTCCGCCTCCGCCGCAGCCTTTTCCTCGTCGCTGAGACTGGTCTTCCGGCGCTTTTCCGCCTCCAGCTCCAGGATTTGCTTATAGATCTCCACGCCCGCCTCCAGTTTGGAGGCCTCGTTAAGCTTGTGCTGTGCCTTGGCAATCATCCGGCGTGCAGCTGGCGTCAGCCGCACGTGGGTATCTGCCAGCTCTTCGTCGCTGAAGACGATGCTGCCTTGATCGATGAAGCCATTGGAATCCAGCATGCCCGCGAAGGTCTTGGTGAACACACTCTTGCCGGAGCCGGACTCGCCCACGATGGCGATGGATTCGTTCTCATAGATATCCAGAGAGACTCCCCGGATGGCGGTCAGCACTCTGCCGCGCACCCGGAATTTCACCCAGAGGTCCTTGACGGACAGCAATACCTTTTTCTCTTCTGCCATATCCGTCCCCCCTTACATGTGCGTCCGCGGGTCGGACGCGTCGCCCAGGTTCTGACCCACCACGTACAGCACCACCGTGATGACGGCCGAGATCGCCACAGGGCTCCAGAATTCTATTTCCCAGCCCGGCGTCATCATAGAAGGTTCGGCTTCATAGATTAGACGGCCCAGGCTCATCTGGTTGATGCCGCGGCCGATAAAGGCCAGGAACACCTCGTAGGAAATATAAGACGGAATCTCCGTGGCCAGCAGGGTTACAATCACGCTGGTCATAAAAGGCAGGATATTTTTCAGCGCGATCTTCACCGTTCTCGTGCCCAGACAGCGGGAGGCAAGATTATATTCTCTGTCCCGGATGATAATTACCTGGGTTCGGATAAAGTAGGCGATACCCAGCCATCCCGTCACCGTCAGGGCAAAGACCATCGTCCAAAAGCTCGGGGAAAACAGCATCAGCAGCACGGAGATCAACAGGATATAGGGCACATTGGCAAGGATGTTGTAAACCTCTACCATGATCGCGTCCACCCGCTTGGAGAATCCCCAGATGGCGCCGATCACCACGCCGATGCTCATATTGATCGCCGCGCAAATAAGTGCCAGGGAAATAGAGATCCGTGAACCGTTCCAGATGGCATCAAAGGTAGACTGACCTGCCGCACCAGTACCCAGGATATATTTGATCTGAAATCCGAACATGTCGATGGCCGCTTGGGGGCTCAGGTGCTTGGCATCCGCATTGAGCAGGTTGCCGTACTTATCGTACACCGTCAACATCGGGTAGATATAAGCAAAGGCAATCATCGCCACCAGGAGCAGCAGGATCACTGTATTCAATTTCTTCCGGAAGAACACCCGGAATACGCTGCGCCAATAAGAATAGCGGGGCGCGATGATCTTTTCCGACTCAAGATCGCTGTGGTCGTGCCGGGAAAAGAGTTCCTCTGTACTCAGGCCTAATTTACTGTAATCATACTCCATTGCACTCACCTATCCTTTGTCGAGAAAGAGATCCGCGGATCCACCACGGACATCAGGATGTCACCCAGGATGATGGACACGACCGTCAGCACCGCATAAAACAGCGTTACGCCCACGATCACGCCATTGTCATACTTATTAATAGCCTCCGTCAGCAGGTTACCGGCGCCGGGGACCACATACACCCGCTCGGTGATGATGGCTCCGACCAGCGCGCCCAGAATGCTGCCCGGGATACCGTGGATAATTGGGATGGCTGCGTTCTTCCAGATGTGCTTGGAGAAAATTTCACCTTCCGAGAGGCCGCTGGCCCGGGCAAATTTCACATAGTCCGAATTCATCTGGTCGATCATATACCGGCGCATCCACTTCATCAGGTTGGCGATGGAGGGCAGCGCCAGGGAAACAATGGGGAGAATGAAGATCAGCTTGTCGCTCGACTCCATATCGAACACCGTTGGCAGACCTATCCGCGCGCCCATGGCTTTGAACATAAAAATGTAAGCCAGGGAGGGCACCGCAATGATGAACATAATATAGAAGGTGCCCACCTTATCAACGAGGCCGTCCTTCCTCCGGGCCATCTGGATGCCGATGGGCAGACCCAGAGCATAAGCCATAATGGAGGACAGGATGCCGATCACAAAGGAATACCCCATCTTGGACATACCGTTGCGTACGGTGTCCACCACCGTATAGTCATCAGTGAAGCGTTCCATATTGAGCGTGCTGATCTCCCTGCTGCCCTGCATATAGGTGGCGGTGTGCAGGTCGTCGGCGCTGTCCTCTGTCAGTCCCGTGGGGAAGGTCATATTGGTCTTGACATAGGACCCCTGGCTGCGGGTCATGGTATGGAACACATCCACGCCGCTGTTCACCGTATAGGAGGTGCCCAGCTTGATGGTGACCATGTTCTGGTGAATAAAGGGGAAGTTCCCATCCACATAGAGGAGGTACTTGTGCAGCGTCCCGTTGCCGATAATGGCCGGGGAGAACTTTCCTCCCGCCAGGGGATCATAGAGGGTGAAGGTCAAACCCCGCTCGCCCTCAACCTCGGCCACGCGGTGGATGTTGTCAAAATCCAACAGGCCGGTAAAGTACTCCACCAGTCGATGACTCAGCGGCAGATCCTTGGTGGCGAACATCGTTTGCTGCCCGCCGGTAATCACCTTCCGGCCCTTGACGACGGCGTCCAGCCGCTTGACCTCATATCCCCTGGATTCATAATACTCCCGGAATTTGGCAGTATATTCCGCCGTCACCGCAGAATCCGCCTCCGGAGTACGGCCCAGGACGGTAGCCTCCGCCCGCGTCTCCTCATCCAGCTCTCCGTTTCTGCTCAGCTCCTGCAGCCACTCCGAGTACGGCACGTAATCCAGGTATCCGTACTCCTCCCATTTGTTGTACATATAGGTCTGCTTGGCATTGGATTGCTGACGGGTGTACAGCGCGTCGCTGGAGAAGATCAACTCCCGCTGCAGCATGGAATAGATCAGCACCATGACGATGGCAACCACGACGACAATTGAAAAAATTCCGTGCAATATGCGCTTGAGCAAGTATTTTCCCATAATCTCACGCCCTTTTCCGTCCTCTCCGGTCCCCCACGCGGGAGAAGAAACGCCGCCCGGGATATGCGCCGTTTCCTCTCCTCCGGGGGGGCGGAGAGCATGTTTCTGCCCTGATAAGGCGTGCAGGAGAATGGCACGCACCATTCTCCTGCACGCGCAGTGGTTATGCGGTTTTTGTTCTTACTCGCCCCACAGACCGAAATTCTTGGTCAGGTAGGCATAACGCTGCATGATGTCCAGATAAGAGGCGGGATCAGCATAGTCAGCACTCCAGCCGGAGCCGATGTTGACATCAGTGCAGTTGTCAGCGCCGGTATCGTTGAAGTAGGAGGTGTTCTGATAGCTCGTGGTATCGGGAGTGTCCACGATGTTCACCTGCACCAGGCCGTCCAGGTTGCTCTCAATGACCTGCTTATACACGTTGGCCTGGTTGTTCCAGGTCTCCACGATGGAGCAGGTGTAGTAGTCGATCTGGATGGGGTTCTCCTTGGTAATCTCCATGCCCTGAGCGGCCAGCTCCTCAACGGCCTTAGCCAGGTACTCCTTGGCGGCCGTGGGATTGTACCACCCGTCATAGCCGTCGCCGGAGCCCAGTCCGTCAGCGGCGGCGGGATCCCATACCTTCATGGGATAGCCGTCAGCGGTGATCTGGGCCTGAACGATCTCGCCGTAGTAAGTACCGGCGGGGAAGGTTGTGGCCGTGCCGCTGATGTCCACAGTGGTGTCCGCGTTCAGGGTGACAAAGTTGCCGGGAACCCAGGTGTTGCGCAGGCTCAGCTCCTTCAGCTCGTCGCCCACGCGCTGCGCGTGGTAGTTGCCGCGGTCAAGAGCCATGGTCAGAGCCAGACGGAAGTTCTGGTTGTTGATAGCCAAGTGGGTCCGGGCAGCGTCGTCTTCAATGTCGCTGGTCACAACGCCGCCAATCAAATCAATGCCATCCACGCTCTCGTGGCTCTGGGGGGAGATTCCGATGGTGGGGTCTGCGAAGGTAGCGAAAGCCTGGCGGTTCAGGTTATAGAAACCGCAGCGGGAGGTGCCGGTCAGATCGGTACTCAGATAAGCGTACTTGTCAAAGTTGCCATCCTCGCGGGCTTTCTGCAGGGCGGAGGTGCCCAGGCCGGCGCTGTCGATCGTGCCGGCCATCGTGTCGTTATAGCCGCGCAGGGGATCGCTGCCGTCGTAGTAGTACCAGTTGATCTTCTTGATGTTCATACTGTCAGGATTCCAATAGGTGGGATTCTGATCGAACACGAAGGAGTTCTTCTCCGTCCAGCTGGTGATCAGATAGGGGCCGCAGTAAGCGATGTTGTTGGGGCCGGTGCCGTAGTTGCCATTATCATGGTCGGGGCCGAAGGTGCCGCCCTGAGACTCATAGTAGCTCCGGCACAGAGGGGCGAACATGCCGCAGTAGGACAGCAGGCTCTCGAAAGCGGGCACGGGCTGGGTCAGGTGATAGACCAGAGTCCGGTCATCAGGAGCTTCCACGCCCACCTGGGTGAAGTCGCTGATGTTCTTCAGGTAGTAGTCCTCGCCGTTGACGATGAAGGCGGCAAACACCTCGGCGGCGCTGGCGCCCGCGAAGTCCATGTTGTGCTGCATGGAGGCCACCCAGTCGTCGGCTTTCACCTCGTCCACCTTACGGCCCTGGGAATCCACCCAGGCCACGCCCTCGCGGATATGGAAGGTCCAGGTCAGACCGTCCTCGGAACACTCCCAGCTCTCGGCCAGGGCGGGCTGCAGAACGTTTTCCATGTCATACTTGGCCAGACCGTCCACGGTCAGGCAGATGGGCTCGCTGGTGGTGTTGGTCCAGCGGGAGAGTACGTCCCAGGTCTCGGGGTCCTGCTCGTAGAGCATATCGCGGGTGTCCTTCAGGGT
Organism: Oscillospiraceae bacterium; assembly: GCA_014237695.1. Lineage (GTDB taxonomy): Bacteria > Bacillota > Clostridia > Oscillospirales > Oscillospiraceae > Pelethomonas. Next base: position 18,868 of record JAAZZJ010000005.1, read on the forward strand.
GTAACCCAGCTCGGCCAGCTTATCCTTTGCAGCCTGCTCATAGGTGCCGGTACCGGCCAGCTCACCCCACATGGCGGTGAACTGCGCACGGTCATCGGGCTTGATGATCTCATTGGTGACCAGCAGGGTCTCCCAGCGGTCCAGATCGCTGCCCCACATGACGGTAGGCGCAGTTCTGGGAACGATGCGGCTGATGCCGTAGTTGCCGCCGTCGCTGTAGTAGGGCAGCATAACGCCGGACTCAAGCATCTTAGCCTCAGCAATCGCCTGCAGCGCGTACATCTCGTTGACATCGGTGGCTTCCTTGGCCTTGGCATAGGCGGCCTCGAACTCGGAGAAAGCCTTGGTATAGACCTCTTCCTCATCATAGGTCATGGGCTGAAACCCCTCGGGCTCCGCAGGGGTTCCCGTGTTGTTGTCCTCCACGGGGGGAGTGTCGGGGTTCTTGTTGCCGTCTGTGGCAGGCGGGTTGTTGTCTCCGCCGCAGGCGGCCAGGCTCAGCAGCATAACCAGCGCGAGAGCCAGGCTCAGAAACTTCTTTTTCATAATTTTCCTCCTGTTCAGAATTATCTTTAACCAGTACCAGGCGGGCGTCAGGCCCGTTTCGTCCCGGCTAAATACGAGGGAGAGCAGAGACTATGGCAGCCGCCGTGCGGCTGCCGGCTTTAATATATTAAAGCGTTGAACTGTCATTTTCCAAAAAAATGTGGTCGGTCCGTTACCAGGCAGGCCACGCAGAAAATGGCAATTTCCCGGACAATATTATACTGAAAAAAACAGACTTTGTCAATAACGCCTCTGTTAAATCTGACGCCAAAATAGTCAAAACTTTCATAGCTCCATCGAGGAATCTCTATAGAACCCACAAAAATCAAGTCTGCCGGGTCTATTTTCCCCTCAAAATGAATTTTCTCTCCTTCCATCTTTCGTCACCCGCCATTTTCCAGTGGCTGCCTCCTTTCCATAACCCAAGCGGCTGAAAGGAAACAGAAATTTTTTCAATGCAGCAGCCCTCTTTTCCCCTCCTTTTCCGCTGTTTTGGGCGAAGCTGCGGAAATAAGTTGCTATCTGCCAAATTTTGCGGTATACTTTTAGAACCTGTGTTGATAAAAATAAGAGGAGGTCGTTCACATGAAGAAAAAAATGCTGTCCCTGGCCTCGGCGCTCATCCTGTTTTTGTCCCTGCTTCCGCATCCGCCGGCGTATGCGGCGGACGGCGGCAGCCTCTACCGGCCCAATCCCATGTGCGGCGAATACCTTGGGGAAAACGCCGTTGGCCTCTATGAGTTCAATATCACCATACCGGACGACAGAGAGAACCAGCCCACACCCCTGCTGCCCGGCCCCTTCCATTCCTCCCATGAAATCACGAACACGGGAGCCAGCGCCGGCAGCACCCGGCAGGTCATTGCCACCAGGGCTCAGTATTTTTACGGCTGCAATCCCGGTACTGCGGACATTACCTACTCAGCCGCCAAGGATCCGGGCGATCCACAAAAGCCCGTGGCGGTCGTTCACGTGACGGTATTGCGCCAGGAGGATTACGATACATACATGTCGTCCTCCTCCACACCCACCGCCCAGGATCATACCCATTATTGGCGCTACCGCTGGTCTAATCCCGACTGCAAATCTGACGGAAAATTTACCCGAGAGTGCGCCTACTGCCGCACCAGCGAGACGCTGAATACCGCTTCCGCCCTCGGACACCGCTTTACGGAGTCTGTCACCCGGCAGCCCACCGCCCAGTGGGAGGGCATCCGCCAATATGAGTGCATGGACTGCCGCCACAAGTATACGGAGAGCATTCCCAAGCTGGATACTGACGCGGCGGCCCAGCCCGATGCCGTCCCGCCCGAGGACGGTCCCCAGGCCGGGTCCTGTACCGGCGGCGCCCATCTGTGGCCCGAAGAGCCCGCCGTCACCCTACCGGCCACCTGCCTGCGGGAGGGAGAGGCCGTCAGCACCTGCCAGCTCTGCGGCCAGACCCGGGCGGTCAGGCTGCCCAAAACGGCCCACGCCTTTGGAGAAACGCAGACCGAGCCCGCAACTGCCGGGAAGGAGGGACGGACCTACCGAACCTGCGCCTCCTGCGGTCAGGAAGAACTCATCAGCGTCCTGCCCAAATTGAAGCCCGCGGAGCAGGAAACTCCGTCAAACGGAACCTGCGCCGCCGGCTCTCCGGACATGCCCCGGCTGAGCAAGCAGGAGATCATCGACCTGCTGGCGGCAAATCCCGCCTCCTTTTCCGGCGAGGTCTTTGATTTCCAGCCCAGCTGCTCCGCCCCCTATGCGGCGGGCAAGCTCTCCGATGCCGCCCTCCAGGCCGCGCTGGACCGGCTGAACGCCCTGCGGCGTATTGCCGGTATGCCCGCCGCCCGGCTGGACAAGGATTGGTGTGAATCCTCCCAGTACGGGGCGGTGATTCTGGGCAGGCTGGGAACCCTCAGCCACACGCCCGAGCGGCCCTCGGACATGGACAAGAGCTTTTACGACAAGGCCTACTCCGCCACACATTCCAGCAACCTCTACGCCGGGCGGACGCTGTTCACCGCTGTGGACGGATGGATGGACGATTCCGACGCCAGCAACGTTGACAGGCTCGGACACCGCCGCTGGCAGCTCAGCCCGGCCCTGAACAAGGTAGGCTTCGGCTATGTGGACAACGGCAGCGGCTACGGACGTTTTTCCGACGAGAAGGTTTTTGAGCGGGGAAGCCGTTCCTCCTCCTCCGTCAGCTACGATTCCTACGGCTGGCCCTCCGCCGGGTATTTCCCCAACGACATCGGGGGATTTACCGCCTCTACCGCCTGGAGCGTCACGCTGAACCCCTCTTTATATAATGCGCCCAAAGCATCTGACATTACCGTCACGCTGACGCGGGATTCCGACCAAAAGGTCTGGACCTTCTCCGGAAGGGACAGCTATGCTCCCAGCGGCTCCGGCGCATACTTCAACATAAACCACGATAGCTACGGCGTTGATAACTGCATCATCTTCCGCCCCGACGGCGTGACAAAATACGAGGGTATTTACACCGTGGAAATCCAGGGGCTGAAGTCGAAAAAGGGCGGACCCGTACCGTTTACCTATCAGGTGGAATTTTTCAGCACCGCCCAGGCTCCGGACCCGGACCCCGGCGCTGTGGAGAAGCCCACCGCTCCAACCGGCACCACGCCCTCCGGCGGCGGCAATCCCTTCACGGACGTTCCCTCCGGCGCCTACTATACGGATGCGGTGCTGTGGGCCTATCAGAACAACGTCACCGCCGGCACCACACCCACCGCCTTTTCGCCCTACTCTGCCTGCACCCGCGGGCAGGTGGTGACCTTCCTCTGGCGGGCACAGGGCGAGCCGGAGCCGGAAACGGCCGTCAACCCCTTCCGGGATGTCAAAGCGTCGGACTACTATTACAAGGCGGTTCTTTGGGCCTATGAAAACGGCGTTACCTCCGGCACTTCCCCCGCTGCTTTCAGCCCCGACACCACCTGCACCAACGGCCACGTGGTGACCTTCCTCTGGCGGGCCAGCGGCGAGCCCCTGGCCGGGTACAGCCGCCTTGCAGGGCAGTTCCCATATGACTACTACACCCCTGCGGTAGCCTGGGCGGACGCCACCGGCCTGCTGGAGGATACCGGCGCAGCATTTGATCCCGGCAACATGTCCCCGCGAGCCAATATTGTGACCTACCTCTACCGCAGCGCGGGCAAGCTGCCGGAGGGTTCCCCCACGTCCCCAACGACTGCCGTATAACCCCCGGCAGCACCTCCAACACCTCCACTGCCGGCTTTTCCCCGGAATATATGTCCGGCAAATACTACCGTAAGCCTGACCGGAAACTATCGTGACGATATCCGCCGCATCAAAACGGGTTAAATGGGTAAGAAAAAATCCTGTAAGGGGTCAGTTGGTGGGGTAGTACCGCTTTCAGCTATTCTTCTATATAACTTTTAACAGCAAAATCTGCCAGTTTTCATAAAAAACCGCCGTATCTCAAACAGATACGGCGGTTTTTACTGGAGCAGGGTACGGGAATCGAACCCGCCTCCTCGGCTTGGGAAGCCGATGTACTACCGATGTACTAACCCTGCGTTTTTGGAACGAGGCTATTATAGCAGACTTCTCTCCGGAATGCAAGGCGAAATTTGCCGGAATTGTCATTTGATTTTCCCTCCCCGCATAATCATAGAAGCAGAATCCTGAAAAAACAGGGAAACGCGGAAAAAGGAAGGGATATGGTATGAAAAAGATCATTTCCGGTCTGCTGGCCGGGGCTCTGACGCTGCTCCTGGCGCTGCCGGCCCGGGCGGAATCGCTGGCGGTGGAAGCGGGGGCATGCCTGCTGATGGAGAAGACCACCGGCGAAGTCCTCTACGCCGTTAACGAGCATCAGCCTCTGGAGCCCGCCAGCGTCACCAAGATCATGACCATCCTGCTGGTGATGGAGGCCATTGACGCCGGTACGCTGTCCTACGACGACATGGTCACCGCCTCGGCTTACGCCTGTTCCATGGGAGGCAGCCAGATCTGGCTGAAGGAAAACGAGCAGATGAGCGTGGAGGAGATGCTCAAGGCCGTCTGCGTGGCCTCCGCCAACGACTGCTCAGTGGCCCTGGCGGAGCATCTGGCGGGCAGCGCCGAGGCCTTTGTGGAAAAAATGAATCAGCGGGCGGGAGAGCTGGGGATGAACGACACCAACTTTCTCAACCCCACCGGCCTCCCCACCCAGGGCCATGTCACCAGCGCCTATGACATCGCCCTCATGAGCCGGGAGCTGATCCTGCGTCACCCGGACATCCGCCGCTTCACAACCATCTGGATGGATACCCTCCGGGGCGGCGAATTCGGCCTGAGCAACACCAACAAGCTCATCCGCTTCTACCAGGGGGCCACTGGCCTGAAAACGGGCAGCACGGACAGCGCCCTCTACTGCCTCTCCGCCACGGCGGAGCGGGACGGCATGGAACTCATCGCCGTCATCCTCAAGTCCCCCACCTCCACCCAGCGCTTTGAGAGCGCCAAGGTGCTCTTGAACTACGGCTTTGCCGCCTACTCCCTCACCACCGTCCAGCCGCCCCAGGCCCTGCGGCCCATCCCCGTCACCCTGGGGGACGCCCCTGCCGTA
>JAAZZJ010000060.1 GCA_014237695.1 Oscillospiraceae bacterium
CTTCGGCGGGAAAACCCAGCGGGCCCCCGCCCAGTCCATGACCGCCCTGCTGCCGGTACTGCCGGGTCAGGAGACGGACCAGGCCAGCGTCATGGCCTACGGCTGCGACCCGGAACGGCTGAGCATTGATCCCTTTTCCGGGGCTATGGACGCCGTGGTCACATCCCTGACCAAGCTGGTGGCGGCGGGAGCGGACTATAAAAAAGCCTACCTCACCTTACAGGAATTTTTTGAGAAGCTGCGCGCGGAACCGGAGCGCTGGGGCAAGCCCTTCGCCGCCCTGCTGGGGGCGCTGGAGGCCCAGCTGGACTACGGCTGCGCCGCCATCGGAGGCAAGGACTCCATGTCCGGCTCCTTCATGGATCTGGACGTGCCGCCTACCGTCATATCCTTCGCCATTGCGCCCATTAAGGCAGATGAGGCCATTACGCCGGAGTTCAAGGAGGCGGGCCATCCGGTCTATGTGTTCGCCGGGGCGGACCCGGAGAACATCAAGGCCGCCTGGGATGCCTTTCACGCTCTGGCCCGGTCCGGGAAGGTCAAGGCCGCCTGGGCGGTGGAGGACAGCGCTGCCGAGGCGGTGGTGAAGATGTCCTTCGGCAACCGGCTAGGCTTCCGGTCCGGGGCGGAATGGGAGAACGGGCCGTGGTACGCCCCGCTCTATGGAGCCATCGTGGCGGAGCTGGCGGAGGAAGTGGACCTGCCCTGTGCCCAGCGGATTGGCGCAACTGTGGCGGAGCCGGTGGTCGCTGTTCTGGACGGCTCCGTCCCCATTGACGAGCTGCTTGCTCTCAACGAAGGCGTTCTGGAAGACGTGTATCCCACCCGGACCACTGGAGCCGGGAGCGTGGAACCGGTCACATGGACCGGAAAAGCTCCGGCGGTCATGCCCCACGGCATCGCGCGGCCCAGAGTGGCCATCCCCGTTTTCCCGGGAACCAACTGTGAGTATGATTCCGTCCGGGCCTGCCTCCGGGCTGGGATGACGGTGGAGACGGACGTGATCCGCAACTTGACTCCCGATACCCTGGCCCAGTCCGCCCTGGGGCTGGAGCATGCCATCAAAACCGCCCAGATCGTGTTCCTGCCCGGCGGGTTCTCCGGCGGAGATGAGCCGGACGGGTCGGCGAAATTCATCGTCTCCTTCCTGCGCAATCCCCGGCTCACCGACGCGATCCACGACCTGCTGCAAAACCGGGACGGTCTGATGCTGGGCATCTGCAACGGATTTCAGGCTCTGGTGAAGCTGGGGCTGGTACCCTTCGGGGAAATCCGGGACGCGGACGCGGGCTGCCCCACCCTGACTTACAACACCATCGGGCGGCACCAGTCGTCCATCGTGCGGACGCGGGTGTGCAGCAGTCTCTCCCCCTGGCTGATGGAGACCGCCCCCGGCGGGATCTACAGCGTGCCCATCTCCCACGGGGAGGGCCGGTTCGCAGCACCGGAGAGCGTTCTGAAGCAGCTGGCGGAGAACGGCCAGATCGCCACCCAGTACGTAGACCCGGACGGCGTTCCCGCGATGGACACCGCCTGGAACCCCAACGGATCCCTGTGGGCCATCGAGGGCATCACCTCCCCTGATGGCCGAGTGCTGGGCAAGATGGGCCACAGCGAGCGCATCGGCCCCGCCCTCTACCGGAATGTGCCCGGAAATTACGACATGGGCCTGTTCCGCAGCGCGGCAAAATATTTCCGATGACAATGCAAAAGGTCCGCAGGAACCTACTGCGGACCTTTTTGCGTATAAACGCTTATTTATCCTCCTCCCCCTGCCTGGGAGGAAACAGCCGGGCGACCACTGCGGCGATGCCCTTGACAGTGCCCTGGGTGGTGTTGATGCACAGATCATAGTGGATGCGGTCACCCCACTTCTGCCCGGTGCAGTACTCGTAGTATTCCGCCCGGCTGCGGTTGACGGCATTGATGCGGCGCTCCAGCTCCCGGTCGGTCAGGTCTTCCTTCTCATAGCCCTTCTCCCGGCAGCGGCGCATTTTGCTGGGCATATCCGCGTACACGAAGATGCGGAAGGGCTCCGCCTCCTGTAAGATGTAATCCGCGCAGCGGCCCACGATGACGCAGTCGGACTTGGCCGCCATCTCCCGCAGGATACTGCACTGCTCCCGGTAGATGTTGCAGCTCTGTTCCAGATGGGGGTCCGGCATCATCCGGAAGCTGCGGCCGATATGGATGGGGAAGGAGGAGATGGGCCGGTGGCCGATGACCTGCTGTACGTATTTTTCGGACAGCTCCGTGCGCTTGGCGATCTCCTGAACGATCTCCTGATCGTAGTAGGCGCAGCCCAAATGCTCCGACAGACGGCGTCCAAACTCTCTGCCGCCGCTGCCAAATTCCCGGCTGATGGTAATGATCCTGTTCATCCGATGGCCTCCTTTTCATTCCGCTCTGTGTTGCTTCTTATGGTAATTCTATCATACCAATTTTGGCGGCAGGTTGCAAGTGTTTCCGTGCGGAAAAGGGGTGAGATTTCTGCAGCTCATTGGATCAGCGTGCAGGCGAGATGGATCAGCATACAGAGCGCCGCACCCACGGCGGTGGGCAAAAGGATGGCCAGCGATGTCCACTTGACGCTTCGGGTCTCCTTCCAGATCGTAAAGCAGGTGGTCCCGCAGGGGAAATGAAACAGGGTGAGTACCAGGGCGCAGAGGGCCGTGGCGGCAGTCCACCCATGGGCTGCCAGAAGACCGTGGAGTTCCGCCAGGCCGCCGTAGTCCGTCAGGGAGCCGGCGGAGAGGTATCCCATCAGGATACAGGGCACCACGATCTCGTTGGCCGGGAAGCCCAGCAGGAAGGCCAACAGGATAAACCCGTCCACCCCCATGATCCCGCCCAGCGGCTGAAGGAAGCCGGCCAGGCGGAGGAGAATGCTCTCGCCGCCCACGGTAACGTTGGCGGCGATCCAGATGAGCAGTCCCGCAGGGGCCGCCACCACTACTGCCCGGGCCAGGACGAACAGCGTCCGGTCCAGGATGGACCGCACCAGCACCTGCCCCACCTGGGGGGCCCGGTAGGGGGGCAGCTCCAGGGAGAAGGAGGACGGCTCCCCCTTCAGAAATGTCCCCGCCAGAAACCGGCTGGCCCACAGGGTCATGGCTACCGCCAGCACAATGCAGCCCATCAGCAGCGCCGCGGAGGCGATGGAGTCCCACAGTCCGTTGCCGGTGACAAAAAACATGGCGATCAGCGCCGTCAGGGTGGGCAGACGGCCGTTGCAGGGGATGAAGGCGTTGGTGAGAATGGCGATGAGCCGCTCCCGGGGACTCTGGATGATCCGGCAGCCCATGACGCCGCAGGCGTTGCATCCGAGGCCCATGCACATGGTCAGGCTCTGCCGCCCGTGGGCTCCTGCCCTGTGGAAAAAGTGGTCCAGATTGAAGGCCACCCGGGGCAGGTACCCCGCGTCCTCCAGCAGGGTGAACAGGGGAAAGAAAATCGCCATAGGCGGCAGCATCACGGATACCACCCAGGCCACCGTCCGGTATACCCCGTCTACCAGCGCTCCCTCCAGCCACCAGGGGGCGTGGAGGGCCTGGAACACTCCCCGCAGGGGCTCCTGCCACCCCATGAGCAGACCGCTGAGTAACTCCGAGGGCACGTTGGCCCCCACCATGGTCAGCCACAAAACGCCCGCCAGGAGCAGCAGCATCACGGGGATTCCCGTCCTGCCGGTGAGGAGCCGGTCCAGAGCCCGGTCCCGGCGGACGGAAGCTTCCGCGTCCTGTCTGACCGCCGCTTCCACAATGGCGGAGGCCCGGGACATGGCCGCCAGAGTCCGGCACTCCCGGCAGTCCCCGCACACCCGGGCCATGGGGGTGGATTCCGGCCTGGGGGCGGGATGAAGGACCGCGTCCTCCAGGGCCTGCCGCACTTTGTCCAGTCCCTGACCGCCCCGGGCGGAGGTTCCGATCACGGGGCAGCCCAGTTCCCGCTCCAGTACCGGCAGGTCCACGGCAATGTGCTTTTTCTCCGCCTCGTCCAGCAGGTTGACGCACAGCACCACCGGCCAGGCCACTTCCAGGATTTGCAGGGCCAGGGCCAGGTTCCGCTCCAGGCAGGTGGCGTCCGCCACCACCAGGGTGACGTCCGCCTCGCCGGAGAGCAGGTAATCCCGGGTGACCTCCTCCTCGGCGGACCCGGGGTGCAGGGAGTAGGCGCCGGGCAGATCCACCAGGGTGTAGCTTCTTCCGTGATATGTATACGCGCCGCGGGCGGTTTCCACCGTCTTTCCCGGCCAGTTGCCGGTGTGCTGGCGCAGGTTGGTCAGGGCGTTGAACACCGTCGATTTGCCCACATTGGGGTTGCCCACCAGGGCGATGACCGTGTCCGTTCTCGCTGCTGCAGTCATTTTCGTCCCCTCCTTAGCTTGACATCCCAATGTATGCGCCGGACGGCGGAAGGGTGCGCCGTCCGGCGGAGACGCCCGCCTTTCCGGGAAGATGAAGAAATGTGGGGGAAACAAAAACAATTGGTGACAAACCCGCAGAAATATGGTACAATTAGGCGGTACAACCGGCAAATAGGAGGAGCGCGGTGCGCCGCGTTTAAGAAAGCGGGTGACGCGAATGTCCGAGTACGCATTTTCCATGTTTCCCAACGATAATTTTCTGGACTTCCGCCTCTTCCAGTATGGCTGGGAGCAGTGTGAGTCTCTCTATTCCTTCGGGCCCTTTGTCCGCAACCACTACCTCTTTCACTATGTCATTTCCGGGAAGGGAATTCTGCTGTCCACGGACGGCGGTATCACCCATCAATACCGCCTTGGCCCGGGTCAAGGCTTTTTGATCTGCCCCGGGCAGATCAATACCTACTGCGCCGATGAGATGCAGCCTTGGAAGTACGTGTGGCTGGAATTTGACGGGCTGCGGGCCGCGGAATATCTGGACAGCGCCGGACTGGGACAGAGTCAGCTCATTTACCGTCCCTGCGCCGCCGGCGGAGAGGGCGTGTGCCGGCAGATGCTCTATATATCCGACCATGCGGATGCCTCGCCGCTCCATCTGGTTGGGCACCTGTGCCTTTTCCTGGATGAGCTGGTGCAGTCCTCCGCCACCCGGAGGAACAGCCAGAGCAGTCCTCTGCGGGACTTTTACGTGCAGGAGGCGGTGACCTTCATCCAGCAGAACTGCCACCGGAGCATTACGGTGGAGGAGATTGCGGATGTATGCAAGCTCAACCGCAGCTATTTCAGCAAGCTCTTCCACGAGAGCGTGGGCTGTACGCCCCAGGAATTTATCATCCGCCTGCGCCTGACCAGGGCGGCGGAGCAGATGCGGATGACCAGAGATCCCATCGGGGACATCGCCCGGCGGTGCGGGTATCCCAACCAGCTCCATTTTTCCCAGGCCTTCAAGAAGCGTTACGGCCTGCCGCCTCGGGAGTGGCGGAAACAGAATGCCCCCGTGAACCGGGAGTAAGAGCCGAATTCGCAGGCGCTGAACAGGCATTTTGCCGCCCTTCCGCGTTAAAAATCTTGAAATACAACAATATTCCTGGAATTTTTGGCCTTGCTGGAAAAAAATCCTTTATCCGGACCGTACCCTCGCCTATGGATACAGGTTCCAAGCCCGGGATATTTCACGGTTTTCCAAAATTCCTTGAAGAAAATATTAAAATTTTATGAATTTATTTCACTGATCCCCATTGCTTTTGTGGGAAAACCTGCTATACTATCTTAATGTCTGTGATTATGTCCACTGAATACTGTGATTTCCGGTATGAAGTGTTCCGGCCTGGGTAAACTGTACCTGAGTAAGGCCATATATCAACAAAGAGGTGCAAATCTTTGACCAAGTATATTGTCGAGGGCGGACGGCCCTTGTTTGGAGAAATTCCCATCAGCGGCGCCAAAAATGCCGCCGTAGCCATTATTCCCGCCGCGCTGATGGTCAGCGGCCCCTGCCGCATTGAGAACATGCCCCAGATCAGCGATGTAACGCTGCTGCTGGGCATTCTTCACGATTTGGGCGCAAAGGTGCGTTATGTAAACCCTCACACGGTAGAAATTGACAGTTCCGGTCTTCGCAACAACCGGGTGCCCTATGAATCCGCCCGCCGCTGCCGGGCCTCCTACTATATGCTGGGTGCGCTGCTGGGCCGGTTTGGCCTGGCGGACGTGTCGCTGCCCGGCGGGTGTGATTTTGGCAGCACCCGGCCCATTGACCAGCACCTGAAGGGCTTCCGGGCCCTGGGGGCGCGGGTGGATACACAGAGCGGATTTGTCTCCGCCCGGGCGGAGGGCGGACGGGTCCGGGGGGCCAACATCTTCCTGGATAAGGTCTCCGTGGGCGCCACCATCAATATCATGCTGGCCGCCGCCATGGCCGATGGCATGACGGTCATTGAGAATGCTGCCAAGGAGCCTCATGTTGTGGATGTGGCCAACTTCCTCAACTCCATGGGGGCCAACATCATGGGGGCGGGCACCGATGTCATCAAGGTCCGGGGGGTCAGCCGCCTCCGGGGCGGCAGCTACTCCATTATTCCCGACCAGATCGAGGCGGGGACCTATATGGCCGCCGTGGCGGCCTGCGGGGGAGAGGTGAAGCTGTGCAACATCATCCCCAAGCATATGGACTGCATCTCTGCCAAGATGAGCGAGATGGGGGTGGAGATTCACGAGGTGGACGACAGCCTGCTGGTCAGCCGTATCGGGCCTCTGGTCCGGGCCAACATCAAGACCATGCCCTATCCCGGCTTCCCCACGGACATGCAGCCCCAGATTGCCGCGGCCCTGTGCCTGGCCCGGGGCACCAGCATCATTACGGACAGCGTGTGGAATACCCGTTTCCGCTATACGGATGAATTCAAGCGGATGGGGGCTCAGATTCAGGTGGACGGCAATCTGGCCATCATCGAGGGTGTGGAGCGCCTGTCGGGCGCTCAGCTGGAGGCCTGCGACCTGCGGGCGGGGGCGGCCATGCTGATTGCGGCCCTGGCGGCCCATGGCATCAGTGAGATTACCAACGTGCAGTATATTGAGCGGGGGTATGAGGATGTCATCGGCAAGATTCAGGCCGTGGGCGGCCGCATCCGTTCCGTGGAGATTCCGGAGGAGGAGCTGCTGGTCAGCAACGCGGGATAAATGTTTATCATCCTCGAAAACAGTGGGTTTTCGAGGATGGTTTGCTGTACCCCGCATCTTCGCGGAGCGCCGCAGACGGCGGCTTTGCTGCCATGCTTCCTGGCTGCGGAAGCCCGGGCTGTCAGGCAGAAATAACCGGAGGCGGTCCGAAGGACCGCAGATCCGATAAAGAGAGGTATCTATGACCACCATCCGCACCCTCGCCAGCGGCTCCTCCGGCAACGCCGCGATTCTCTCCCGGGGAGAGACCCATCTTCTTATTGATATGGGCATCTCCTGCCGGAGGGTCTGCCAGTCCCTGTCGGCTCTGGGCTTGACGCCGGAGTCCCTCAGCGGCGTCCTCATTACCCATGAACACGGGGATCACATCGGCGGGCTGGCGACGTATATCAAGAAATACCGAACGCCTGTCTACTGTACGCCCGCCGTATCCCGGCAGCTGTGCTACCGGCTGGCGGGTATTGAGCCGCTGCTGCGGCCTGTGGAGCTGGGCGAGTCCATCCTGTTCGGCGAGGTGGAGGCGATGATCCTGCCCACCAGCCATGACTGCCGGGAGAGCGCCGCATGGCGTTTTGACACGCCTGAGGGCCGGGTAGGATATTTGACGGACACCGGATACATCCCCGACCAGACCGGGGAACGCCTGCTGGGGGCGGATATTCTGGTGCTGGAGAGCAATCATGACGTGGAAATGCTCCGTTCCGGCCCCTATCCCTACCCCTTGAAGAAGCGGATTTTGGGCGAGCAGGGCCACTTGAGCAATGATGCCGCCGCCGTGTACGCGGTGAAAAGCGCCCGGGCCGGTACCCGGACCATTTTGCTGGCCCATCTCAGCGATGAGAATAATACACCCGCCTGTGCCCTGGACGCGGTGGGCCGCGCTCTGGCGGAGGCAGGCCTGCCGGTGGCGCTTTCCGCCGCTCCCAAGAATGGGATCAGCGAGCCGTATGTGCTGGAGGGCGCGGTATGCAAAGGGTAACGGTTCTCTGCGTGGGCAGGCTGAAGGAGCGCTTCTACATAGACGCTGCGGCGGAGTACGCCAAGCGGCTGAGCCGCTACTGCAGGCTGGAGCTGCTGGAGCTGCCGGAGCAGCGTCTTCCGGAGGACCCCTCTCCGGCGGAGGTTGCCCGGGCTCTGTCCCGGGAGGCGGAGGGCATCCGCGGGAGGCTGCCCGCAGGGGCGGCACTGGCCGCCCTGTGCGTGGAGGGGAAGCTCCATTCCAGCGAGGAGCTGGCAGGTCTTCTGGAAACCTGGGGCAACCGGGGGGAGAAATGCCTTGCGTTTGTCATCGGCAGCTCCTTTGGCCTGGACGAGGGGCTGAAGCAGGAGGCCCGGGTACGTCTGAGTATGTCACCCATGACCTTCCCGCATCATCTGGCCCGGGTGATGCTGCTGGAGCAGCTCTATCGGGGCTTCCAGATCAATGAGGGCGGGAAATATCACAAATGAGCAAATCCGGAAACCGTCTTATGGGTTTCCGGATTTTTGCGGCTTCCGATCAATGCTGCTCAGCTGCTTTCAAAACAAGCTCTATGTATGCCCTTGGCGTTTTCATTCCGTTTTCTTCCTGAATTGATTTCTGAATACCGGCGTATTGCCTCTATAATAGAACCTGCTTTGGATCAGTGCAATCCGTATTGTATAACTTTGCCGGTGCATCGCCTGAATGCGATATAAAGAGGAGGAGCTGCGTATCTGCGTTGACATTTTCCGTCTCATATGCTACTCTCTACAAGAGTAAATTGCCCGCTGCGTACAGCAGTGGTATGACAAGGAGGCTGCATTATGCGCGGTATACCGTCGTTGATTACCGATATCCGTAAGCGTGTATTTACAGAAATTGCCCGGATGGCTTATGAGGGCGGAGATTACACCAGGGCGGAGGACCTGCCCTATGTCATCGTGCCCGGAGACAAGGCCCTCCACCGGGAGTCCATTTTTCTGGAGCGGGCCATTGCCGGTGAGCGGGTGCGGCTGGCTATGGGTCTGTCCATCCGGCCCATCCAGACCCGGACCCTGATGACCGAGGGCATGGACCAGGCGGCCATTGCCGAGTCCTACTACGAGCCGCCCCTCATCAATATCATCCCTTATGCCTGCCACGCCTGCCCTTCCAAACAGTACACGGTCACTCAATTCTGCCAAAACTGTCTGGCGGCCTCCTGCCAGAAGGTATGTCCCAAGGAGGCCATATCCTTTGTCAATGGTAAGAGCCGGATTGACCCTGATAAGTGCATCAAATGCGGCAAATGCGCCAAGGCGTGTCCCTACAATGCCATTATCTATATGGAGCGCCCCTGTGCCGCCGCCTGCGGCATGGACGCCATAGAGATGGACGAGAACGGCAAGGCGGTCATCAATCAGGACAAATGCGTGGCCTGCGGACAGTGCCTGGTGAGCTGCCCCTTCGGCGCCATTGTGGACAAAGGGCAGATTTTCCAGGTGATCCGTTCCATCATGGAGAAGGAAAAGGTGGTTGCCATTGTGGCTCCAGCTTTCATCGGACAGTTCGGGAAAAACTCCACGCCGGAGAAGTTCACCACGGCCATGAAGCTGCTGGGCTTTGACCGAGTGGTGGAGGTGGCCGTGGGGGCGGATATGTGTACCGTGGAGGAGGCGGAGGACTTTCTGATGAAGGTCCCCGCAGAACAGGACTTCATGGCGACCTCCTGTTGTCCCGCGTGGCACGAGATGGTAAAAAAGCTGTTCCCCGGTCAGTTCAAAAATATCTCCATGACCCTGACGCCCATGGTTTTCACCGCCCGGCTGGTGAAGAAGGAGGACCCGGAGTGCAAGGTGGTCTTTGTGGGCCCCTGCGCCGCCAAAAAGCTGGAGGCCATCCGGGCGGATATCCGCTCCGATGTGGACTTTGTGCTGACCTTTGAGGAACTTCAGGGCATGTTTGAGGCCAAGGGCGTGGATTTCGCTGCCATCCCTGAGGGCGAGTCCATGCGGGAGGGCACGGCGGCAGGCCGGGGTTTCGCGGTATCCGGAGGCGTGGCCCGGGCGGTAGCGGACGTGATCCACCGGACGGACCCCGCTCTGGAGGTGAAGACGGCCAAGGCGGAAGGCCTGCGGGAGTGCCGGAAGCTGATGACTCTGGCCAAGGCGGGGAAGTATAACGGATACCTGCTGGAGGGCATGGCCTGTCCCGGCGGCTGCGTGGCCGGGGCAGGGACCATCCAGCCGGTGGCGAAGTCCATCGCCGCCGTGGGCAAGTACAGCAAGGCGGCGGACAAGCAGAACGCCCTGGATTCCGAATATGAAGTAGACCTGCCCCTGCTGGATGAGTGAAAATAGAGGA